>JBFHIK010000235.1:0-4773 GCA_041596555.1 Methanosarcina sp. | reverse complement strand
TGACAAGCATATCCAACATTGGCAAGATGAGATACGAAAGTACGTTACCTGCTACGGAAATTCGTTTCCAGAGCAGAGTGGAGAAATCCAAACATGAAAGGAATCCCAGAAAATTGACGGCATTCCTCTCATGACTAAAGCCAAAAGCATCCTGCCTTATTTTTTCGTGAAAGGATTGAGGTTCTTAAGTAGAAACGGGCTTAGACCGGAAAAAGTTTTGAAGCCGCAGAAAAAGGATGATTTATATATTATGCATAATTATGCATAATGAGGACGAAAGCCCGTATTCTTTACTCTTCCCGGGCGCATCCGAACCTTTGCACCAGTCCCTTTAACTGCCGGAGGAAAAAAATTGTCCGAAAAAGAAAACATAACTTTTGAAAGAGAACGTTATAGAATCATAGCCGAGCACCCCTGCTACAGCGAAAAGGCCAGGCACAGGTTTGGGAGAATGCACCTTGCTGTGGCCCCTAAGTGCAATATCCAGTGCAACTTCTGTGTCCGAGACTTTGCCTGCGTAAACGAAAACAGACCGGGGGTGACCATGGAGGTTTTAACACCAGCCGTAGCCCTTGAAAAAGTAAAGCAAGCCCTTTCCGATTACCCCTTTATCAAAGTGATAGGCGTTGCGGGGCCCGGGGACCCACTGGCGAACGAAGAGACTTTCGAAGCCCTCCGGCTTGTAAGGGAAGAGTTCCCGAACATTACGTTTTGCATGAGCACAAACGGACTCATGCTTCCGGAAAAACTCCCGGAACTCGTAAAGCTTGGAGTTGCGACCCTGACCGTGACCATCAACGCCGTTGACCCCGAAATCCAGGGACAGATCTGTGACCACATCAATTACCACGGCAAGACCTACAAAGGAATCGAAGGGGCAAAAATCCAGATAAAAAACCAGCTTGAAGGTATTGAGGCCGCTGCAAAGGCAGGGCTCGTTGTCAAGGTCAATACCGTACTTGTGCCGGGGATCAATGACCGGCATATGGTGGAAATTGCAAAAACGATCCGGGAAAGAGAGGTATATATAATGAATATCATGCCCCTGATCCCCCAGGGAGCCTTCGCCCATATCAGACCCCCGACCCCGGAAGAACGGCAGGCGGCCCAGGACGCCTGTGAACCCTATGTAAGGCAGATGCGCCACTGCAGGCAGTGCAGGGCGGATGCCTATGGCTACATTGACCAGGACATGACCCAGATGAGCGAAGAACGCAGAAATATTATAAAAATCCAGATAAAAGAAGATATGTAAAAAGCAAGAGAGATCCTGACCGAAAACGGCAAGGAAGAAAAAGACTGAAAAACTCGAGAATATTCAGTCCCGGGTCAAAAAAACCCTGAAACCTGGAGCCGAAAAAGCGGAGTTCAAGAACTCCGCTTCGTTGACTGATTTAAAAGCGTTACTCGAGGGTGATTGCCCCATTCGGGCAGGCATCTTCACATGCACCACAGTCAAGACATTCATCTTCGTCTACAACTGCAATATCATCATCACTGAGGGAGATTGCAGCTGCAGGACATTCATCTATACAGCTTCCACAGCCTGTGCAAGCGTCTGCATCGATTTTAGCTACCATGTTTTTCACTCCTTATTTCATCAATTTGAGACTTTTATAGAGTCGGAATAATATCAGGTTGAAATATTAGGATATAATAATTTAATAAAAAGCTGTCGCTTCTATTCCCGAAACAAAGACAAAAACAGATAAAGGATAACTTGAATTATGTACTGACCATAATACCTCGAATTGCCTGGATATTAAGGAAAAATGGAGAGGCCAGGCATCATATAAATATGGCATTGATTACCATTTGCTCAGAATTAAATTACCATTAGTTTATGTGATTTATCGCAACCTCACCATTAGTTTCTGTGATTTATCGCAACCTTACCATTAGTTTCTGTGATTTATCGCAACCTTACCATTAGTTTCTGTGATTTATCACGACCTTGCCATTAGTTTCTGTGATTTATCGCAACCTTACCATTAGCTTATCATCAGTTTATTGTTATCTTATGTTTATTGTTATCTTATTGTTAATTTTTGAAAAATATCATTGATACAATTAAAAAACAAACAGGAAGCCTTTGATTGAATCTGGAAGAGCTAGCAGAAAGTATAAAGAATTTCGAAGGGGTTACCCGAAAAAGACAGATTGAGGATATAGTTTCCATCTTCGAGGCCGTCCGCCCGGAATATGGGAATGCGATCGTTGATTTTGGGGACGATGCGGCAGTGATCGATATTGGAGGAGATGACGTTATCCTCTTTGCAGCCGATGGCATCTGGGGGCGGCTGCTGGATGCAAGCCCCTGGTGGGCAGGGTACGGAGCCGTAGTTGTTAACATAAATGACATTGCAGCAATGGGAGGAAAACCTCTTGCAATGGTGGACATCGCCTCTGCAAATTCGCCAAAGGCCTGCAGGGACCTGATGGAAGGGCTGGCTGAAGGAGTAAGAAAATTCGGAGTTCCTGTAGTGGGAGGGCATGTCCATCCCGATACACAGTACACTTCCCTTTCCGTTGCTATCATAGGCATTGTCAAAAGAGACTGCGTAATCAGGAGTGATACTGCAAACCCCGGAGACCTGGTTATTGCAGCCTATGATATGGATGGAAAAATCGGCCCGAACTCTCCTTACAGCTGGGATACTACGTCTTTCAAAGAGCCTTCAGTGGTAAGGGAAAGTTATCTTGTAACCCAGGAAATAGCAACTAAAAAGCTTGCAACCGCTGGCAAGGACATAAGCAATCCGGGGTTAATAGGAACACTCGGGATGCTTTGCGAGACTAGCAAAATGGGAGCCACAGTGGACCTGGAAAAAGTTCCCAGGCCGGCAGATGTGGACTTTGAACAGTGGCTGAAAGTGCATCCCGGAACAGGCTATGTATTTACTGCAGACCCGAAAAAAGCAGAAGAGTGCGTAGATGTGTTTGAAAAGGCAGGGCTCACAGCTGCAATTATAGGAAAAATTGAAGAGAGCTCAAAACTCGATATATTCGATAAAACAGGTAGAGTAACTGTTTTTGACTTCTCAAAAGACAGTATCACAGGTATCGGTTCCGAATAATCGGAACCCTTCTTTATATCCTGTACTTATTTCAAGAGAAAAAAAATCTTAGTTTGCTGAAAAGTTGTTATTTGACTTCTCCAGCTCCGGTTTCTATTGTTTGTATCCCCTTTTGGCCGGAGCAATGCAGTTTTACTTCTCTTCGACCCAGGCCTTCATTTCCTTATAGAGAAATTCTTCTGCAGCCTGAACCTTTTCAAGAGGGCCACGGAGGACAAGAATTTCCCTTTCCTCACTGTTTACAATATTTATAGGCATCTTTCGAGTTACAGGTTCAAGACCAAATTCTTCCACGAGATCGTAGATGATAGACACAACCGTTCCAGGGGGGATAATCAGGTCATAGAGCTCTTCATACTCCAGATCGGGGTTATTCTCAATATTCTCTTTCTGCTTTTTGGCGATTAAATCATCAAGGTTGAGTGTTTTGTGCATCCTGGGGTCACCTTCTTTTACTTATTGCAATTGCTGGATTTTATTTGCCAGATAGTAAGCTAATTCAAATTGGGTTAAATTGAATTAATTTTTGTCTATATATATTAAAGCAATTGATAAGGTATATAAGAATGATTTCAAAGTAATGTCAAAATCTCTTTTGTATGATCTGGAGGAGGGCTGTCCATTCATATCTCTTTTTGCATGAACTATGATGCGTATAATCATATTTATGGTTGCGTATAATCATTATGATTGCTTCTTACGAGTTGTATCTGCAGTAGTAATAAAGATCAGGTACAAAGGTAAGATACGGGAACTACCTGCCATTGAAATGACGGGCATCCTACCTTAGAGATCATGAAATATAAAATAGCCTATTCTTATAATCAGAAACGACAGCACCATCTAAAAGTATCTGAACTGGAAAGAAAAAGTTTCCTTTCAGGAAAAATGAAAAAGAAAAATTTTGAGATGCCCACTTGAAAAACTTTTATGAAATCCTTTCCCCTGCACCGGGACCCGGGGAGACACTGTAGATCTCCTCTACATGGAAAAGGGCAGCTCCTTTGGGTTTAAGGTTTACCATCTTCGAGGAGACCCAGTCTGCAACCTCGTCCAGAAGAGGACCTTTGTCGATCAGCTCTACACTGCCTTTTATCTGGTAGGCTTTCATTGGAGGCATGTAAGCGCTGAGGGCAGCTTTTGGGTTTTCTTTCAGGTTTGCTTCGGTCTTTTTCCAAAAAACGTTTGCCATGATGAGGGTCTCGTCATCTCTTACTTTCACAAAACCCATCAGGCATACGTTTGGAACGCCGTTTTTATCTGCAGTTACCAGGGAGGCAACCTGCTGATTTGCAAGCGCTTCTTTTACATTTTCAGGAAGTTTCACCATTTCCAGTTTCCCCTTTAATTTCCAGTTTAATATGTTAGAAATCAGTAAGATCTCCAATAATTACCTTATTACGGCATACTTTTAAGCCAGACATTGATTTATTTAAACCCCGTACCCTGTTTTTAATCTAAATATGCCTGTTTTTGAACCGGATATCTTGTTTACAAACTTAAACTCCTTATAAAAGCTGTACCAGGTTAATTACAGCTGAATTAAATTAAAGTATTATAAAGTAGGGCAAATACATATTTATAATTACTTTAATAATGATTAAAACTAATATTAAAATTAATAGAAAGTATTGGTCTGACCTGGAATTAACAGCAATAAACAGGAACCCAGTGTTAGTAATAGATAATTAGTGGA
>JBFHIK010000234.1:0-4773 GCA_041596555.1 Methanosarcina sp. | reverse complement strand
CCATTCAGAGATACTACCATTCAGAGATACTACCATTCAGAGATACTACCATTCAGAGATACTACCATTCAGAGAATCCTTATCAAGTCAACTACCCCTGAGCTAAAGATTCAGAAGTTTCCTGCTGAAGGTTTATAACTTTCCGAAAAATTCCGCCTTCCGGAAGAGCAGAATTCATTCTTTTAACTTTGCCAGAACTCCAAGGTGATCTTCATGGTAAGGCATAAGGTCCCTGGCAGTAAGGATTTCGAATCTGGCTTCGAAAGCCTGTTCAAGCTTTTTTACTTCTTCCGTGAAGACTTCCTTCGGGTTTGCCGCAGTGTCGATGCTGCGAGCCTTGATAGAAAGCAGAAGATATCCACCTTTATTCAAAAAGCGTGCCGCATTTCTTGCAGCAATTTCTGCCTGATTGGGCTGGGCAACGTCCTGAAAGATAAGGTCTACAGGCTCAACAACGTGAGCGTAAATGGCAGGTTTTCCCGCATCAGCAAGGATAGGAATAATGTTTTTACGCCTGGAAGCAAGCCCTATGAAGTCGCGCATGCTTCTTGGAGCAAATTCAACAGCGTATACTGCCCCTTCAGAGACTATATCGGAAACGTGACTGACAGTTGTACCTGAAGCTGCCCCCAGGTAGAGCACCTTTGAATCCTCCTTAAGAGGAATATTGAACTTCTTGAGGACCATGGCTCCAAGCTTGCTCCGGCGAGGGTCCCAGGTCCGGTACTCGATCCCTTCAACCGGGATTAGCTTTTCTCCGTAAACAGTCTTTCCCGGGTCCAGGTTCTTTGTGGCAAGCTGCTTTTTGCCCTTCGTAACCTCAAAAATCCCATCGGAAAGCTTCCTGACGTCAGGCATTTACTTCCTCCTCTTTTTCTTTGGTTTTGCCCCACTTTCCGGCCTTTTTTGCGGAGGCCTGGGGTTTGAAGCCCGGATTTTCTGGACTTTTTCTTCCAGTTTCTCTGGCAGAGAAGGATCTCTTTTCCCGGAGTAAAAGTCAATTCGAGCGGCAAGGGAAAGTTTTGCTGCAAGGGCTCGTGCAATTTTTCCCCGCACCCACCAGGGAGAGGTATTGATAAGGGGGTGGCTGTAGATTACCCCGTGCTTGGGGGACGGAGCCCTTTCCCGGAGGTGTTTGAAGAGGGCTTTACTTGCCCCTATTACCTGAATTGTACTGGACGGAAAAGCAGCGAGTTTTTCAAGGCTGCCTGCAATGCTTATGAGCCTTGCCCCGAGCATGGGCCCCGCTGTTATAGCCAGGTTGGGGGCAAGGTTTTCCATACTGCTCTCGATGTAAGCTTCAATCTGCTTCCGCCTTTCATAGAGACTGCATACGCTTTTTGCAAAATCTTTAAGGAGCGCTTCATCTGCAGCTTCGAGTTTTGCACCCATGGAATCCCTGGCTTTTAAGTAAAGAGGATCATCAGGAGCAACATTTTCACGGGAGCCGTATTTTACAATAAAAAGTGCAAGAGCTTCCCCATTGAGCCCACATTCCGGGAAATAAACCCCATACCACTCAAAAAGCCTTTCCGACAGGGAGTTAGTGGTCTCATTGATGTCATCCAGAGCTTCTACTGCCTGAACTATGCGCTGGTCAGGGGTAAGAGCCTCTGAGACCTGAATTTTTGCAGCTTCCAGCGTGACTTCATGTAAAAGGGAATAATATTCCGAAGGGGACTCTACAAAACTGCACTCTATAGCTGCAGCTTTCAGGTCAAAACCTTCGGGAGGGAGATTCTGCCTGCTTTCCCTCAGAGAGAGGGACCGGAGTGCAAGCTCCCGTATATCTTTTGGAAAAGGATCGGAGGCAAGGACTTCTCCTTTGCTGCCGATTTCAAGGATTCCAAACCAGGTGTTGATTTTCAATTGGAACCTCCGAAGATATTCGCACCCCGATTCTTTGCCTTTGTAAGCAGTACCTCTCCGCCAAGGGATTCATCAAGCATACGCTGGACTTCTTTCTGGAGTTTTTTACCTTCTCCCGGACTCCCGACAATCCCGTAGACGATAGGCCCGAAAGAACTGACTCCTGAACCGCTGGCTCCGTTGTCCTGCATATACTTCATGGCATCGAGCACAGGTCCGGGCTGAAGTTCAACTTCCCGCTTTTTAAAGCCCACAGTCTGGAAATGGTTGACTGCCCTGCCGAAGCTTTCCAGATCTTCTTCGATTAGCGCAGGGAGCATCTGCATGAGAATTACATGAGAGAGTTCCTGGACTTCCTGAAGAGGGATAGGACAGACTTTTTTGAAGATATCGACTTCTTCTGCGTCATGGACACCTTTGGTATTGGGAATTGCAAGGACAATATGCCAGTCAGGGAAGTCCCTCCTGAAAAGCACAGGGCCCGGAGGCATATGGCTGGCCGCGGAAGGAGAAAATGCACCTTTATCCTTGAATTTGTGCCCCCCATCCAGAATGAAACCTCCACTTTCGAAGGCAGCAACTCCGATTCCGGACGTCCCCCCTCTACCTACAGTAACTGCGAGTTCCCGGACACTTTTTCCAAGCCCGTAAATTTCATTTACGGCTGTTGCTGCCGAAAGTGCTGCCTGGGTTCCGGAGCCGAGCCCTACATGGTCAGGAAGATCCCTTTTAATATGAATCCTGATGCCTTTCCCTGCGGGCAGCACAGCTTTTACTGCTTTTAGCATCCTGCCTGCGAGAATGGAATCCCCTACCACTTCGACAGAGTCCGCTTCAGCCGCCGAAATTTCCAGGCTGGGTGACTCGAGAGTAATTCCTACTCCCCCATCAACCCTGCCGATCTCTGCATTGAGATCAATAAGGGTAAGATGCAGTCTGGATGGAGACACTACATTAATCATATTCATTTGTATCCTCATTGCTTATTCATAAAGCTTAGGAGTTAACCTTCGAACTACCCCGAAGTTTTTCCTTAACAATCGAATAAGTAAAAGATATAGTTTTCCCGTTAAATATAAATTTAAGGAATGGAAAAATCAGCGAATATATTTTTATACGGATCTCCGCACTCCCCCGGAAATCCAGCAGTGACTCCATAAAAACAGGACATACAGAAAAACTACATCCCCGGCAGCGGTTGTAAACCGTTCCCAGAAGAGAATGTATAACCCCGCAGAGCATCCCTGTATCCGCAGGGTCGGAAAGCCCGAAAGTAAGATCAGCTTTCAGGTTTTTGATTTTTATTGCGTTAAACATATCAGAAAACAAACGGAATAGAGGTTTTCGAAGGGCTTTGTAGGCTTCCAGACCCCAGTGAAGTTTTTCCCTGGCAGTCATTCCTTCCTTTGTCTCCGACTCCTCTTCCTTACGAACTCTTTTTTTCCTTTTTATTCGGGCAAATATTCCTCTTTTCTCTTTAATCTCAGCTTTTTCTTTAGGCCCAGATTTTTCTTTAATCTCAGCCTTTTCTTTAGGCCCAGATTTTTCTTTAATCTCAGCCTTTTCTTTACCCTCAAAAATTACTGTTTTCTCTTCAGGTTTCTGTTCTTCAGGCTCCCTGCGTTTTTCTGCCTGCATTTTATGTTCTGCTTTTAGAAGATCTTCGGCCAGGCTTTCAGTTTGTTCAGGCCCTTTTTTTTCCTTGGGCTCTCCGATTAAAAAGGTATGGGAAAAAAACAGCCATTTTACAGTAAACATGCCTCCCAGTTCTTTCTTTCCTTCCACTCTCAGAACCTTGAGCTTGAAAGTGAGGACTATAGCTGTAAAAAGTATGAATAAGACAAGCAGAAAAACTAAAAGGAAGAAGTAGATGACAAGCATGCTAAACAGGTTGATGGGAAAAGATAGTCCTGACTATCCTGAAGACCCTGACCTTTAGTTCAGGTTCCTGGAAAATCCCTTAAAAGAGTTTAACCCGAAGGAATTTACTGGAAACATCCCCCTTTCTCAACGTCGGATTCCTTATGCCCTTTAACTTCCGTTTCGTGGACTTCCTTCCCTCTGCCCTCTTTTTCTTCAGAGTGTTCTTCTTTTTTATTTTTACCGGTCTTGCCTTTTATCTTCTCCAGAATGTCAGGCACGACCTCCTGAAGAGAACTGAGAATTGATCCTACATCGCCTTTCTCAGAAATCCGGAAGATTTTTGCATCCTCTTCAGAGAGCATAATAAAAGCAACAGGTTCAATCTTCGCACCTGCACCACCGCCTCCTCCGTATCCGGATTCATTCTCCTTTTTGCCTTCCCCGCCTCCAGCTCCAAAACCCATTGTGAGCTTGGAAATAGGAATGATTGTTTTCCCGGCAGCTGTAATAGGATCTCCAACGACAGTTTTTGTAGTTGCAATTTTTTCAAGTTCGCTTGCAATTTCTTTAATAGTCTCTTCGACGCCCATCTTTTTTATCCCCCGATGTGTAAGGTATCATTTGTTTATATGAATAATAAATGTTATCTATCTTCGGTATATTTCCATTAGGGTTTTATAAAATATAAACTTCATGATATTTGAGGAATCCTGTATTCACTGTCTTGAGAGAAACACCCGGCTCAAAACGTAATTCATTGAATGAGAATTCCAGTTCCTTTTTTGTAACTCCTCAAAGCCTATACCTGCCCCTTCCTCTACAGAGCCCAGGTCTACGTCCTCTGATTCAAATTAATGTCCGGATTACTTTTGATGGATTACTCTCGAAAACATAGGGATATTTTTATTGAAGAGCATAAATAGGTGGGAAAGGGAATACTTATTGAAATAATAAGATATGATTTAGTTAATATTATATAACAGTACTAATTCAATAAAATGAATATATTTTAAAAATCAAACCATTGGACATAAAGGTTGT
>JBFHIK010000233.1:0-4790 GCA_041596555.1 Methanosarcina sp. | reverse complement strand
TTATGTAGTTTGCACTATTAAACAGGTTTTTGGATGCGTGAGCTAGACCTGAGATTGTTTCGGATTTAAATTGTATTTGCTCGGTTCTAGTCACTAATGCCACTTTAGTCAATCTCCAGCTTTTATATGAATATATTAATTTTTATATGAATATATTAATTAATAGTATCAGATGATTACATTAGTTACGATTGTTACCATTTTTCGTCACCATATTTTTTCTGTAAAAAGCTGGTAAAATAAAAATTAATGGAAAGATGAAGGGGTTAATAGATCAAAATCTGTTCCGGAATAAGGGCAAAAAATGAAATAAGTGTCCGTAAAATGCCCGTAAAATGCCAGTAAAATGTCCGTAAAATGCCAGTAAAATGCCGTAAATATTGTACTAAATATCGGTAAATAGCAGGCACCAGATAATCTCAGACTATTTCTTCTCCTTCTTCTTTTGTCCTGATCCTTACTTTTTCCAGGAAGCCTTTTGCTATTTTTCCAAGTTCCAAAATTTCTTCCCTCTCCAGAACCCTGATTTTCCGGAGATCCTCCTGCAGGCTGTGTTCTGGAATTCCCTGCTGCAGCACATAGGTAACCTCTCTGTTTTTGATATGTTCCGAAATCCAGGCTGCTATCAGGGAGATTTCCTTCTCGTTTCCGATAAAGCCTCTGAATGCTGTTGTCCGGAGTTCCAGTTCCAGGCCGCTGGCATCGGCAACCTCGATCGTTTTTGCAATGGCTGCGGTGATCTCTTCTGGAGGCTTTTTGACGGTACTGTCTGCCCTTTTATAAGCTTCCCATCCGGCAACCTTTCCATAAAGTTCGGGATCGTCAAGAGGGGCTTTTACATCGATAAAGAACTTATCAACCAGTTTTCGCTCAACCAGTTCGGCTGCTCTCCTAGGGTAACACCCGTTTGTGTGGACCCCTACTGCAAGCCCGAGATTCTTTGCAAATTCTGCAAGAGGTACAACAGCCTCCTGCATAAGGGGTTCTCCACCCGAAAAAACAACCGCGCTTACAAAAGGTCTCGATGTTTTAATCTGCTCTTTCACAAAGTCAAGTTCCACAAGCCCCGGCCCTTCAAGGTACGGGTGGTTCTGGCAGTAAGGGCATCGAAGGGGACATCCCCTAAAAAAGATGGTGACCACAGCCTTTCCTGTCCAGTCAAGGGTTGAGATCGGGACAGTGCCTGCATAATTTACTTTCATAGCAGTTACCATTTTTAGTTTGCGTAAAAAAGTTAAAGGGAACTCATTTGAGTTCCCTTGTGCTGTAGCGTTTCCTGTCCTGGAGTTCCTGGCGCTTGCCTCTGTTCCAGCCTTCCACGGACTGAAGGTAACCAGTGATCCTTGAGAGATGCTGTACGTGTTCAGATCCGCATTTCGGGCATTTGTCAAGCAAGCCGGCGGCTACATATCCCCCATCAGTGCATACGGTCATGTCTCTTGTGAAGGCAAAGTATCCAGTCTGGGTGTTTTTTGCTATATGCATGGCAAGTTCCTGCAGACCGTCAGGGTCCGGTTTTCCTTCTCCAAGCCAGATATGCATGATATTTCCGCCGTCTACGATCGGGAAGAAAGTGTGCTCATACTTTATCCTTTCAGGCAGCGAGATATCGGCACCAGGAGGAATATGGGTCCCGTTGGTATAGTAAATGGGCAGGTCGTGGGTCTCATTAAACTCTTTCTTTGCGGTTTCCAGATCCCCTTTAATTGTAAGTTCGGCTTTGTTGGCATATTCCCTGTGCAGGAGATCTGAGACTGCAAAACGCTGGGCTGTAGTTTCCGCAGGAGTCCTTGCAAGGGCAATTTCCATGCCATTTTCCTTTGAGAGCTTCTGGGCATGCATTTTCATTTCGAACATAGCCCGGATGGCAAGCTTATACGCAGCAGGAGACTCGTGGATCTGGTAGCCTGTGTGATACTGGACCATCTCATTGATCCCTATTACTCCAATAGTATACACAAGGCTGTCGAAGTCCACAGCTATTGCTCCTTTTTCTCCAGTGGTCGGGTCCTTGGGACACTGGGATGCAAAGGGAATCCTGTTTTTCTTGATCAGGCTGTTCATCCATTTTCGCTTGATCTTAAAAACTTCCACACCCCGGTTCATCAGGGTCTTGAGTTCAGTGAAAAGTTTCTCATCATCATATTCAGCCCTGTAGGCAGCCCTGGGACAGTTTAAGGACAGGACCATCCATGAGCCCATGGAGAAATGCCTTCCATCTTTGAAATGCAGCTTGTCCCCGAAGTCTTTATCGTCGGTGGGGTTTGAAGAGAACTGGTAGGCACAGCACTGGTAGCATGAAATTCCTTCTCCTGCTCCCCTGTACTCGGGAAGCTGGTTGTCAAAGTAGGGAGTTCCGAATTTGGCAGCCAGTTCAAAGGTCATCCTGTACAGTTCTTTATAAGTCGGAAGCCCGGGATGAATCTTGTTGAAATCCTCGTCTTCTTCCATGAAGTCGGGTTCGATAGAGATTTCTGGTTTCGGGAAGCTGAACGGTTTGCCCCAGGCATCTCCTTCAAGCATGACATCCATAATGGCCTTGAACCCAAGGCGGACTTCTTTTTCGAATTCTCCGTAGGTTCTGAGGGGAGCCTGCTTGCCGTCCCAGACCTTGCCCATGGCAACAACCGGGATGTTTCTCCAGAGCTTTGGAACACCAGGGGAAAGCTGCACGGATGAAAAGACAGTCTGTCCGCCTCTTGCACACATCATCTGCATCATTTCATAGACGAACATCTGCATAAGCTGTCTTATCTCAACTTCGGACTTGCCTTCCAGATAGGGGGCCATAAAGGTCAGGAAATTGTAAAAGCCCTGTCCGCCTGCAAAGTTGGTCTGAGCTGAACCCATTGCCTTTACAGCATGAAGGAAAGCCACTTCAGCATTCTTTGCAGGTTTTGCAACACTTGATTGGGTTCCTACCCCATCAGGCATGAGCCCATAATAAAAGAAGTAGCGGAGGTCCCAGTCCTGGCAAAAAGGCCTTGTGCCCATGTATTCGAGGTCATGGATATGAAAGTCCCCGTTCAGGTGCAGGTCTGCAAGCTCTTTTGGCATCAGAAGGAGATTTTGCTCTTTGGACATTTTGTCGGCTTTTCTTTTGTGGGATGTCTCGGCATTATTCAGCTGGTTTGCGTTATCGTTTGCTCCAAAGCCGTATCCGGAATCGATTTCGTAAGCATCGTAGACCGAAGCCCCGACCCTTGTCATTATATTTCTCCATTCCACGCGCCCCCTGTCAAGAAGAATATTGTTGACTATTTCCCGGATAAGAGGTCCTGAAAGAAACTTGATATTCATCTTTCGGATAATTCTTTCCGCTTCTTTTGCAATATCAACGGCTTCTTCTTTTGTGATTGCAGGTTTGTTGTAGAAGATCTCGCTTAATTTTGTTTCTTTCAGGAGCTGGCTTACAATGATGTTCCTGTCCCAGTTAAGAATGAAACCTTCGGTTGTCCTGACTTTTGGGAGGGGAGAGACAGACAGTCCATCAAGTGTTTTTTGCACTGGCTGATTATCAGATAACTGGTCTTTTTTGGGGAGGGAAGAGGTGGAGAGCCCGTCAAGTGTTTTTTGCACTGGCTGATTATCAGATAATTTATCATCGGTTAAGAGAATATCGCCTGTCATTTTCTCATCTTCAGTTGTTGTTTTAAGGGAATATGTAAATCATTTAAGTCGTTTTGAAGCTTAGCGGGGTTTGTTAAAGAATTCCCCTGAGTTTTTCCGGATTCACTTCTTCCCCGCGGAAGAGTTCGGTATACGTGAGGAATTCACTGTTGATCTGTAATACAGGCGCCGTAACTGTAAAAACCCCATTGAAACGCAGTTCGGTCAGAGCTTCGGGGGTAGACATATCTGCTACTTCGAAGGGTACTGAATTTGTTTTCAGAAATTCTTTTAATTTATTGCATTTTGGACAACGTTCCGTTGTGTAAACTATTATTTTTGCCATACTTTGCGCCCCTCTGATTTATGTACAGTATTTTTTTACATTTTTTATTACATGTCTTGCATGTCTTTTTACATGCATCGTCATTACATATCTATTTTATTTGCAGTGTGCGGGGGGTGAATATGCCGGCGCAGAGCGCATCAAAGCAATAAAACAAAACCCCCGCATGGGTACTATTCCTTAGCCAACCCAATTAATTGTATAATAACTCTCCCAGACTCGTCAGCAATATCGGAACAGGGCATGCAGTTTTCAAAAAGTGCCCCTTTAGATATCATTTTTTCACTCTATTGAGTGAATGTTATCTTTATTTCCAGGTAATTATTCTAAATGCTTGAGCTTGTTTATAATGGTTTTTCAACTCATCTTTGGATACAATTACCCTCTTACTTTGTATACAAAGATCTTTGTTTGTTATCAGATCTGGTAACAATCTTAAGGGCATCTGTTTTTTAAAAAATGCCTGGTTTGTGGGAATATTTTCAAGTACAGAAGGCTTTATCTGGCATGGGAGGCACTTTAATGGATATAGGTATGGATACCATCTATATGGCTTTATTCCTTGAAGACATTATAATATATTAGGTGAAGAACCCCTCCCGGTTTCAGGGAAATGTCTGAGAACTTATCCTCTGTTTCTGCTTCCTCTTACATTTTCGGCTTCTAAGTCTTTGTTTTCAAAAAAAGACAAAAAAATATGAAAAAAGCATTATATCATTGATCTCTCATACCTCTGTCAAGTGCAAAGAGAGGTGTCACACCATAGAGAAATTATTATCCTCCGGTTGTAAACCCCTTGATGACCTCCTGGGAGGAGGTTTCGAGAGAGGGATCG
>JBFHIK010000232.1:0-4810 GCA_041596555.1 Methanosarcina sp. | reverse complement strand
ATGAGGCATGCGGAACAGCTGGGGGCAGGAGAGGCCATAAAAGAGACTCTCAGCAGGGCTGTTGTAGGCGCAATCGGGACTCCTACGGGAAATACCCTGAAAAAATATGGGGTCAATGCGGACGTAATCCCTGATGAGTTCACTTTCGAGGCTCTGATAAAGGCTATGAAAAAAGAACTATGAAAAACCGGCAAATAAAAGTCCCCTGAAAATTTACCTCTAAAAGCCGGTTTAAAAAACAATACTTAAAATTCTGGAAAACAATCTTAATTTTGACGGATCGACATGATAGGCATTTCAAAACTTTACTGCGGAACCGTGGAACCTTCTGATGCCCTTCGCTATGGAAGGGATTCAAAGAGGCTTCCCTCTCACCTTCTGCAGTTTTCGAAAGATAAAAAACCGGTAGTAGTCTGGAACATGACCCGGCGATGCAACCTGAAATGCGTCCACTGTTATGCCCAGGCAAAGGACATGGAGTTCAAGGATGAGCTTTCGACTGAGGAAGGAAAAGCCCTGATCGACGACCTTGCAGCTTTTGGCTCTCCGGTTATGCTCTTCTCCGGGGGCGAGCCCACGATGCGAAAAGACCTGCCAGAGCTTGCAGCCTATGCCAGAGAAAAAGGGATGAGAGCTGTAATCTCAACAAACGGGACTCTTATAGACAAACCTCTTGCAAAAAAGTTAAAAGAGGTTGGGCTTTCTTACGTAGGAATCTCCCTTGACGGCATAAGAGAGACAAATGACAGGTTCAGGGGCATGCAGGGAGCATTCGATGCTGCCCTTCGGGGCCTGCACAACTGCCAGGAAGAAGGCATAAAAGTCGGGCTCCGCTTCACCATCAACAAACAGAATGTAAAAGACATCCCTGCAATCTTTGATCTCCTGGAAGAAGAAAAAATCCCCAGGATCTGCTTCTATCACCTGGTCTATGCAGGCAGAGGCTCAAAGATGGTGGACGAAGACCTCTCCCTCGAAGAATCAAGGCAGGCTGTGGACCTGATTGCCGAGAGGACAAAGGCCCTGCACGAGAAAGGCTTCCCTGCGGAAGTCCTGACTGTGGACAACCACTGCGACGGTCCGTACCTCTACCTGAAGCTGTTGAAAGAAAATCCCGAAAGGGCAGCAGAAGTGTTCGAACTCCTTTCCATGAACCAGGGCAACTCCTCAGGGATAGGTTTTGGCTGTGTTTCCTGGGACGGCTCCGTGCACGCCGACCAGTTCTGGAGGCACTACTCCTTCGGAAACGTCCGCGAAAGACCTTTCAGTGAGATCTGGACCGACCTGAGTGACGAACTGATGGCCGGGCTCAAGAACCGGAAACCCCTGATCAAAGCCCACGGAGATCGCTGCGCCCACTGCAAATGGTTTGAAATCTGCAACGGAAACTTCAGAGTTCGAGCCGAAGCCGTGTACGGGAACGTCTGGGCAGACGACCCTGCCTGCTACCTCACAAAAGAAGAAATCGGATACGACAAAGCCTGAAAATAATTCAGGCTTATTCCATTTATCGCTTTCTTTTTTCAGTACATTTGGCATGAAAGTATTCTGGCACTGTCCATTTTTGTGCCTGTAATTAGGGAATTTCATGTACGTTTTTTGGCTAACTTGTAACCTGGTTTTAAACTTCACGACCTGATCTATCCCTTCAATTTGCTGCCCTCATATTCAGAACCATGAAAAATATTCATAGAATATGACAAAAAATGAAGGATGGATGTAAAAGGTATATAATTTAGGAGTTACACACTTGAGGATAAAAATCATTATCAATAGACCTTGCTGTTAAATCGCTGGTGTAGACAGTTGAAAGTTTAGAGCTGTTGTTTTTCAGTTCAACCGCGTAAGTCCTATTTACTAGTAACCCACATCTCATCTATTTCTATCTTGGGTACATCTAAATTGGTCATCAAAGTATCATTTACTTTATCGCATTGTTCAGCTGCACGAGCTAACCATCGTTTCACACTCGCTGATTGAACCTTTAAAATATCGGCAATAGCCCGCAATACTCATTCCTCTCATAGACATTTTTAGAGCTAAATCGATAGTTTGTTCAGCTTTGCGAAGATCATGATAGAAAGTGTCTGTATGGTCGCAAAATGCTTTGCTGCAGTGACGGCAAATGTATCTTCGTGTTTTTTCTCCACGGCTTATGTAAGTCCCGTTTCCAACAACATTGCCTTGATCAGTAAGACCATAAAGCTCACAGTCTTTATTCAGACAGGCAACATCACTGAATTGTGGTTTTGGACCTCTTTACCCATAATCGTAGTACAATAATTTATGAGATATAATATCAATTAAATACAAACTGACTCCCGTCCTTTGTATCGGTAAAAAAATGATTTTCCTGGCTCTTCGTTGTTTTGTGTTATCCTCATAAAAACCAACACGGTCTTGAATTGAAAGTCACCTTATCCATATAGAATGACGAAGAGCTATTTTCCTTATTATATTTTCTTTTGCCTTTAAATATGAAGAAATATATCTAAAACCTTACTAAATATGAACCAGTGTGGTGTAAATAAAAACAATAATACATATCTGAAACCGCATATCATGATTGATAGAAAGAAAAATCATGTATGTGAACAAATATGCATATAGAGTGCCCGAACGGGATCTCAAAAGACAACAAAAATCCTGCTAGCATTTAATGAAGAGATTTCCATTGGAAGTATAGTGGTTCTTACAAAGAGTTCTGCCGACAATGTGATTGTTACTGACGATGGAAGTTCAGATAGGACAGCTGAAATTGCTCAAAGAGTTGGGGCTGAAGTTATCGTACATAAAACAAACAGGGGATAAAGGTGCAGCTCTCAAAACTGGTTTTACAACAGCGTCCAATTTAGGTGCAGATATTGCAGATATTATAGTTACCATGGATTCAGATGGTCAGCATAATCCTGCAAATATTCCAAAGCTGGTCGCTCCGATTATTAAAGGTGAAGCTGAAATGGTCAACGGCTAAGTTATTCAAAGAACGCGTGGCTGAGACCGGAAAAGAAGAGATAGTCTGGGCAGAGCTTCAAAGGCAACTGGAGGCTATGGGTTTACGAGTCAAACGTGGAACGGTTCAGATTACTCATGTACCTGATTAATTATTAAATTGATAGTAAAGCAAAGTTCGGATGATGATGGGACTAGCTACCAAGAGGTTAGTTTAGAATTAGAAGGTGCTTATGTTTAGCTTAGCAGAAATTATACATTTGATTGATGCTATAGTTTTCATTACAGTGGCTGTATGCCTTTGTATCAAAAGCCAGCCCCTGAGAAGAACGGTCCGTAAGTCTAGAACCATATTCAGGGTCATATTGGCCAGCATTATCTTTTTCGCTGCCCTTCAATTTTACTGCCTAATAAGCATAAATTCGGAAATATGGCTCCAGCTTTGTTACGATTGCTTGAGCATCATAGGACTGAGTGCACTCCTTATAGGAATTGTGTGGATGAAGGTGATAGCCGAACCGAGTCCAAA
Source organism: Methanosarcina sp. (assembly GCA_041596555.1). Taxonomy (GTDB): domain Archaea; phylum Halobacteriota; class Methanosarcinia; order Methanosarcinales; family Methanosarcinaceae; genus Methanosarcina. The sequence continues at coordinate 1,329 of JBFHIK010000232.1, read as the reverse complement.
ATCGATGAATATTCTGGTGATTGGAGCCCATCCAGATGACATGGAGATAGCCTGTGGAGGATCTCTCGCAAAGCTTCGCGATGAAGGGCATACTATATGGGGCTTGGTCGTAAGCAACGGGGAAATGGGGGGCAATAGTTCATCCAGGATTAGAGAAGCAAAGAAAAGCGCTGAATTCTTAGGTCTAAGTCATCTTGAAATTAAGAATTTTCCTGATACGAGAATGGATCATTTCATCTTAGAGATTACCAAACAAATCGAAATAATCGTAGACGAGTTGAAACCAGATGTAGTATTTACACACTCAATTCACGATCTACATCAGGATCATATATCGGTTCACCATACAACACTGCGTGCTTGCCGCAACCTGAGCACGATATTATGCTATGAAAGCCCTTCGGCTACCCAGTCATTCCAGCCAAATTTTTTTATAAATATCGAACCCTATATCGATATCAAAATAGAGAGTATCCGGGAACATGAAGATCAAAATAAAAAGAGATATGTACAGCCAGAGCAGGTCTATGGAAATGCCATCTTCCGAGGTACTCAAGCAAAATTGAAACAAGCAGAAGGATTTGAGGCAATTCGGATTACTTTACCAGTTTATTTGCATCTGTGATGATATGACTATGACATGAACAAGCGCAAATTTGAAAGAGCACATAATAAATTGGACACGGGGGATGATTAATAATGAAGATTATGGTTACTGGTATTGGAGGACCAGCCGGTCGTAATGTTGCATCACTCCTTTTAGAAAGAGGACATACCGTCATCGGCGTTGATATGCAGAGGCTTTCGCTTCCAGGGGTCAAGGCGCATAGGATTCCTCCTGCTTCACACCCATCGTTCTTGGAAAAACTATACACTCTTGCAGTCGAGGAGAGCATTCAACTGATGATTCCAACTGTGAGCGAGGAATTGCCAATCTTAGCCTCAGAATGGAGAAAATGGAGTGATATACCGGCTGTCATTGGCCAACAGCAAGCAGTCTCCGATGCAGACGATAAATTTCTGACATCTAAACGGCTTTCGAGCCACGGAGTATGCGTTCCCAGGTACTCACTGCCTTCACAAGTCTCTTCGCCTGAGGAGATCTCGCTCAATTTGGGATGGCCATGCCTTAGTAAGCCGCGAGTGGGTAGAGGCGGTAGAGAGGTAGTTATCAGAAACGTAAAGGATTGGCCTGCAATCTCCATGCTTGATGACAGATATATATTGCAGGAGTTTATCCCAGGAACGGATTACGCACCTAATGTATATATTGGGAATAAATCTATTGGGAATAAATCTATTGGGAATAAATCTATTGGGAATAAATCT
>JBFHIK010000231.1:0-4817 GCA_041596555.1 Methanosarcina sp. | reverse complement strand
GAAAGATTTTTCACACACAGAATTCAGTGAGTTTTCGATCATAAAAAACCGGCACAATAGCACCTTCAAACTCATTTTTTTCTTTGTTTGATATTACGGGAAAGCCGCACTTCGTGCGTGACAAGCTCCGTTAAAGACGCTAATGATGTTGCTCCGGTTCAGCAAATCTCATTTATCTAAAGAGTTGCTACAAGAAAGTAAAGGTATGAAACATCACCAAAAAATAGTCCTCTTGAGCGCAGCGAAAAGGACCGCGTACTCCCGAGGCGCAATTCGGGCAGCGAAAAGGACCGCGTACTGTTGCGATTACATCGCAACTCCCAGAAAATCTTCGATTTTCTGAGATCCCAAAGCGCAATTCGGGAGGTGCAACTCGGGCAGCGAAAAGGACCGCGTACTCCCGTCTATGTTTGCAGTGTAAGCGGGTCCGTTTGTGGAGCTGGATTGGTTTTTTTGTGTGGTACACTCAATACACGAACCATTTCAACATTATAATTATATTAAAACTAATATATTCATTTTATAGAACTATTTGTTCTCTTGTTTTTTAAGGGGGTTTTTGGGGGAATGTCGGGTATCATGTGACTTGATCATTTTTTTGGGCTATGTGTTTTAGGCGGCAGTCGATAAATGCACACGTATAGAAATATCTATATACCATGCGACTGTATAAAAATATTATGTCTTGTATAAATAGGTTTTCGCAATACTGCGGATTTGCACCTGGATTTCAACCATTGGTGTGTGCTCCTACTATACAAAAAGTATGTGCATGCCTTACATCTGACATAAAGGATAGTTTAAAAAACGATAATTTTTTACTGTTGACAAAAGAAGCGGATTTTCAGGTTGATTCCAGGAGAAATACGGTTGTTGTGCATACACCTGTCCTGTACCCCAATGGGGATAGGTTAAGTGTTGTAGTTACAGTGGAGGACGATAAGTTGTATGTGTCGGATGCAGGAGAGGTGTTCACACAACTTGCGTATATCCAGCACCACGAAATTTCGGATATTGATCCTGCAAATTTCGGATTTGAAAATCTCGTTAAATACGAGTTGCAGGACTCAAAACCAGCATACTGTGAAGGAGAGTTCCAGATAAGATCCACACCGGATAATTTTGCAGAATGTTTTATCCAGTTTGTGAGTCAACTGGGACATTTGATAAAGTCTGTTGATGAACGTTGATTGTCCACAAAAGGGCGCCTGGAGGAATTGCAATGATTTTGAAGTTTGCAGTTTTTCATTTTAGGGGCTACATCAATCCGGGCATAGTTTAAACAGTCGGGTATCTGGCTAAACATGGAAGATAGCGAGAAACTTATGAAAACGGTTGTGAAAGGTTTGTTAGATGGAGCTGCCGCCTGAAAAAATAAAAATAAAGTTATGGATGTTCCGAAAAACCATAAAACCATATTCACTAAATTGAACCTGTCTTTTCACCGAGTGAGCCTCGGGCCAGTCCGAAAAAGTACAAAAAGAAGAACGAACTGATTTTTTTATACACGGTTTACACACGGAAGCCAGCAAATTTGCTTTTTATTAAAACGGTACATTGACACCTCAAAACTCATTTTTTTCTTTTCTGTATTACGCTTATATTACGAGAAAGCTGCACTTCGTGCGTGACAAGCTCCTTTAAAGGCACCAATGATGTTTTTCCGGCTCCTGTCCCACAACCAGAATTGAAAAGAGAATTGAAAAGAGAATTGAAAAGAGAATTGAAAAGAGAATTGAAAAGACATCTGTAATATGGGGATTGGGCATCTGGATGTTGGGGAGTTGGGGGGTATGGGGGGTTATTAAAAAGAGTTTAAAACAAGTCTTTAATGACCTTTCCAGATGCCCAATACCCTAGTTGCTTTAATGATATATATAATTAAAGATTCGTCGTTTATTCATGAAGTCTTATCACGGCAACTGTGTATGATTTGCAGGCAGACGTTTTTAACTAAAAATAGAAAAAGAGTTGTTCTCAGTCCTCTTGAGCGCAGCGAAAAGGACCGCGTACTGTTGCGATTACATCGCAACTCCCAGAAAATCTTCGATTTTCTGAGATCCCAAAGCGCAATTCGGGAGAGGCGCAATTTGGGTGGGCCCGAATTCAGGGTGGTCACTTATCCGAGGCGGAAAATGAAAACCATGAATCCGGAGTAGATTAGGAATAGGATAAGCCCTTCAAACCTCTTTATCCTCCAGCCTGTTCGGATAAAGAGAAGGAGCATGAGGCTGATAAGCAGCATGAAAGGCGTTATGTAATAGACACTGATTTCGGTTACTGTGAGGGGATGGACAAGCCCCGAGCAGCCCAGAATCAAAAGGGTATTCGAAATATTTGACCCTATAACGTTTCCAAGAGCTATGCTGGCATAGCCGCTTCGGGCTGCAGAAACCGTTACCATCAGCTCCGGAAGGGAAGTCCCTATTGCAACAAGGCTTATACCGATAAGAGTCTCCGGAACCTCCAGAAGCAGGGCAAAAAATATTGACTGCTCTACAAAGTACCTTGCTCCAACAATTATAGCAATTATGCCTGCGACCAGTTTGATTAACTCTATTAAAAGGCTGCTTTCAGAAAGAGTTTCAGTTTCATTTTTAATCTCGGTTTCATTTTCGGCTTTAATTTCAGTGTAAGTTTTAATCTCTATCTGAATCTCTTCTTCGGTTTTAGTTTCTCTTTCCCTTTCTCTTTCCCTTTCCCTTTCTCTTTCTTCATAGCTCTCTTTTACGGCTTCCTTTATTCTTTTTTCATCGATTCTCCCTCTGACACCTGTTTCAATCCTTGCTTTTAAATCAAAAATATATTCAAATTTAAAAAAATAATTCATAAAATCTTTGAAATATATATCTTCTTCGTGTTTTTTCACCTTCTCAAGCAGGAACAGAAGATAGGCAACATATAGCAAAAGAAAAATTAAGGCTTCGATCCTTGAAATTCTGAAGTCCAGAACAAAAAGTAAAAAAAGAAAGGCGGAAAATAACATTATATAGCCGTCTCTTCTAAGCATTAGCTCTTCAGTCTTCACATTGGACAGAAGGGCAGCGGTACTCACGATCAGTCCTATATTTGCAATGTTTGACCCGAGTACATTGCCCATAACTATCCCGTTTGCGTGTTCAAAGGATGCCGTAAGGGAGGAGGCAAGCTCAGGCACAGATGTCCCGATCGATACCAGAGTTAGCCCTATTATAAACTCAGAGACCCCAAACTTCTTAGCAATCCAGGAAGAGGACATTACAAAAAGGTCTGCCCCCTTTACAAGCAGCAATAGTCCGCCAACAAAAATAAGGACGTTAACCAGATACACATTGAAATGTGAACTCGTGTTTTATTTAAACATATCCTTTAAGCTTGCTTTGCCTATAAAATCACTTTACTTTAAAAAATACACTATGAACCCAGAAAATAAGGGCAATATCTAAAAAATAGGGTGGTTACCTGAAAATAGAATATCCACACTCTTCAAAAAATTACTTATAATGATATGTCATATAAATTTTTATTAAATTTTCAAAGTATTTTTGAAGATATCAACATACGACGAGTGAACGTTGTGGGCAATTGGATATGACAAGCGTAGATTAAGAAACCAAACTATTAGGATCTATTGTTGCTATGTTTACTGAGGCCTTATCCCTTTTATCGCAACTATTCACTAGTGTTGAGTCAATCCTCAAGTGTCGGATAAATACGTGATAATTTTACCCTTGCATCTTCTGTTGTGAATTGCCAATTAACCTTTGCATTTTTATTGTTTCTGAACTTTTGCCAGGCCAATACCTCTTTCCTAACAACCTCGATGTTATCCATTCTCCTTTTTAAGCACTGACCTGTGAGTACATTCAATTCAATTTCTGCCATATTCAACCAGCTCCCATGTTTTGGGGTGTACACAAACTCAAAACGATCCCATATTGCCTTCGCCTTTGCTGGTGGAAATACTTCATAGAGAGATCCTGGAATATGTGTGTTTAGATTGTCCATTACCAGCGTAATTTTATCTGCATTTTCCTGTTCAAGTGAAATTTCTTCCAGAAAACAAGCCCAGTCTCTCTTGGTTTTTCTTTCAGTAATTTTCACCATGCGTTTTCCTGTCAATGGTTCACAGGCAAGGAATATATTGCACATCCCATAACGCTTGTATTCATAATCATACCTGGCTGGTTTCCCAGGTGAGCAGGGGACAGGAATCCTGTTTTCTCCAATTAGTTGTTTTGGAGATTCGTCCATGCATATAACAGGATTTCGTGGATCGAATGGACGTTTATAAACATCCAGAACCATTTCCATATTTGCAACAAAGCTACTGTTTTGTTCCGGGGGAATTACCCATCCTTTCCTTTGCCAGGGTTTGATTTCGTTTTTTTAAAGTACGGCGTACTGTTTCATGAGAAATGTTATCGATATAGCCAAGCTCTACAACCTTATCAGCTAACAATCTCAAAGACCATCTTGTAAAACCTTCAGGTGGGTCACTGCAACTAAGGGCGACCAAATGGGCTTCAAAATCACCATCAACTTTTTTAGCATAAACGCGATCTCTTTTTTCCCCGTTGAGGGCAACTTCAAGGCCTTCTTCAACAAATCGTTTCTTAACCCGGTCAATTTTCCTCATACTAATATTCAGGACATGGGAGATTTCTTCATTGGTTGAATGGTTAACGTTCCATTCACCTTTATCACAATTAAGTAAGATCAGAGAATTGAGAATTTTTTGTGAGTTATGTTTGCCCTTTGAGGTAAGTTCACAAAGGGCTTTACGTTCATCTTCGGTAAGTGTCACAGTGTATCTATTCATAAGTAATCCCTGAGAT
>JBFHIK010000230.1:0-4818 GCA_041596555.1 Methanosarcina sp. | reverse complement strand
TCCTGTACCCATCCCGAACACAGAAGATAAGCCTGTCCACGTTCCTTACTGTACTGAAGTGTGCGAGCCTTCGGGAACTCTGGATCGCTGCCAATTTCACCCTATACTACTTTAACTCTATTCTAAACTTGTTTTTTTGAAATGTTTTTTTGAATTGTTTTTTTGATATTACTGTTGTTTTTGAATTGTTTTTTTGATATTACTGTTGTTTTTGAATTGTTTTTTTGATATTACTGTTGTTTTTGAAAAGGTTTTTCTGATGCGGTTTTTCGGATACTGGTTTTTTGATATTACTGTTGTTTTTAATGGTTCCCTGGTATATTTTCAGGATCTTTTTCTTTCTAAACTTATAGTTTCAGCTTTTTGAGCTGCGCTTATCGATAAAATCAGGACACGTTGTTTTAAATTGTTATTTTTTAATCCCGGCTTCTCGTTTCCAATCAGAAGGTTGCGCACCTGCCAGCATCTTAAAGGAGGCTGGAGTTGTATGAAGAAATCAGATTAATTTATGCCGGGTACTTGCAAAAAGCAGTTTTATATTATTTATTCTCCCCTCAACTCAAGTCCTTCTTTAATTCCTTTTATGACTGCCTTTGTGATCTTTTTCCCAAACTCCGTACTTGAGCCTGCATAGGGGATTTCCTGTTTTTTGTCATTTTCCGAGGCCGGCTCTGAGCCTGTTTCATAGGCAACAATCACAGCATCCGTATTCGTGCCCAGGAAAGTATATCCTTTTTCCAGAAGTGCAAGCCCTTTAGCCTCAGTGGCTGTGATGATCGCCCCCAGGAGAGCGGTCTCGGACAATCTTATCTTTGAGATTAAAATTATATTTATGGTTCCTACCTTTGCCCGGAATTCCGAGCCGTTGCTGACGCCAGCGGTTATAAAGGCCGTCAGATAGTCGTCTTCAATGACCTGGAGGTATTCCATTTTGACAGCGGTAAGGAGGCCGAAATTGGCTTCTTCAATTCCAGTTTTTAGGGCTTCTTTTTTTACGAATTCCTGTGGGTCAGGGGGGTTGAAGGTCCTTGGCACCTGTTTGTTGAAAATATAGTTTACCCGCGCTCGTCCGCCGTTTAAGCCCGTGCTCACGGCTTCGAAATCGCTTTCGATTACAAGAGTACTGTCTTTTACATAGTATCGCATATAATGATCACGTTTTTTCCAGAGGATAATTATGCTTAATGGTAACTATCGGAATAATACTTCCCGAGATCCAAAATAATACTTCCCGAGATAATACTTACCAATCAAATCCGGAATGGGAGGTCTGGTAAATGAAGCAGAAAGCCTGCTAATTTAGCTGGAGAGCTTGTCACATTTTCTCGATTGCTTTCAGACAGTTCTTTGCTTCTCTCAGGAGATTATTTCTATATTTTGCATTACATTTCAATATGGCAATTCTCAGCAGGCCATAAGCCATGTAAAATGGGATAACCCTGGTTATTTGACGGAATTCTTCTTCATCTCTGCTGTAATATTTCAGGAAATGGTAAATATAAGGCTCTGCCCTCTGGCTCGCCCCTTTCCGTGCAAAATAGTGCTTTAGCTCGGCACAAAGTATCCCGAGGTCACATGCGAAATTTCCATGCCGGGATGCCAGTTCGAAATCCAGGAGAAACGGTCTTCCCCTGTGAAATATATAGTTTACAGGGGTGGCATCATTGTGGGTCATACAGCCGTTTTCTCTGTCCAGAAGGGAGCTGTGCCGCCATTTTTCAAGCAGATGTTCATACTTTTCTTTTTCATGCCGGTCGATTTTGAGGTGCTTCAAAACATAATTAAATTTTGAAAATTCATTCTCTTTATCATAATATGTTTGTGTATTTTCGTGAAGCTTTCTTAGCATATCTGCCACAAGTTCTAACTTTTCCTTCTGCTTTTTTCCGTTGTTAAAATACCAGAATAAAGACCTCCCAGGTATGTATTTGCTGACCAGAACACAACAAAATTCTTTGCTTGTTGCAATCGGCTCCGGGACGTCAATTATCTTTCTTATTTTTTTAAGGTGGTCAAATTCCTTTTTCATCAAAGTGTAACTATCGTATTTTTTGATCATTCCTGTGGGTATTGCAAAAAATTTGGCTACAACGCTGAATCCTTCCCCTTTAAATTCATATTTGCAGACCCTGTGCGATGCATGACTGAGTTTAAAAATACGAACTTCACAGTCTTTATCCCGTATTCTATCCCCGAGCACCTCGATAAGCCAGTCTCTGAAAACATGGCCAGGCTTTACCGTCCTTACGTATTCAAAGGATGCCAAAAAATCTCCCAGCATTCATTTTAGTTTGTATCCTGAAATTACTTCGCATACTAAAGAAAAAACCTGTTTTTTATCAGTGGCTGAATAGTTACATTTTTTCAATTTAATTTATATTCACTTTATTCCATAACATGGATCCTTAAAACTGAGACTGAAAACCTATATACTTTTATTTTTTTATAATAAGGGTGATGAGTTCGTCCCTGACCCCAGTTCTCCTGTATTTTGAAAATAGGACAAATCTGTTTTTATTTCTAAAAGAGAAGCCCAGGACCATCGAAGAAATCAACTCCGAACTTGATATCAATTCGGTTGCAATCCTGTCCAGGCTCAAAAGGCTAAAAGAAGGTGGGCTTGTGGTTCAGGAAGACCGAATATACAGTCTCTCCCTTACAGGAAAAATCCTTGTCCGAAGAATGGAATCTCTTGTAAAAGCTTTCAGGCTACTTGAGGACGATTACGATTATTGTCCGGGCGTTAAGCCAGGAGGGGTTCCTCCCATTTTTTTTAAGTTAATGGAAGAAGTTATGGGGTATATGCCGTACTTCTATCAAGGTGAAGATGCTTCTCTGATGCGCCAGGAAATAATTGAAGCTTTTTGCAGCTCAAAACAGATCCTCCTTATTATTTCATATCCTGATCTGCGCTACCCGGGCATCTGCGCAGAACACGCAAAAAAAGGGCTGAAGGTTTCAGTCATATTGACTCAAGCGATATTTGAAAAATTCGCAAAAGAGTTTAAAGAAGAACTCGACACCCTGCTCCGGCTCGAAAACTCTCAAATATATGTACTGGGTAACGAGATTACTTCTCCTACCGTTGCTGTAACCGATACAATGGTTCTTACATGCTTTTTATCCGGGATAAATGAGGAAAGCGAGGACAACAGTATGGTTAGTTTTGGGGAAAAAGCCGTGCAATGGGGTCATGAACTTTTTGAACACTTCAGGACGCTGGCTAAACCTCTGGCACCTGCGTCGTCAAATCAGTTGTCAAATTAGTTATATATTCAAGACCGCAAGGACAAAGAGCCGGATGACAAAAGTTTTTCTGACTGCAGCCGTTAATCAGTCCGGTAAAGTCAAAAGAAAGTTAGAACAGAAAAAAATAATAAATACAAGGCATCCACAGTTACATGATTGGTATTTTTGAGTAAAATTATATCAAGAAAAAAGAAAGACAGGAAAAAAGCCAGAAAATAAAAGTGACATAAAAAGAGCAAATATTAAAAGTAATAGAAATACCAGCATTCTTTTTCGAATCTCTTTTTTCCCGCTTTCAGATTTATTTCTCAAATTCTATTTTTCTTTCCTTTTTTGACAGGGCTCCAGACAGGATGGCGAATGTGCTTATATTTATCTGTGAATTGAAAAAAGTTTTTCAGGGTCCAAGGAATTGCTGATCTGGCTGGAAGGCCGATTAGAACCTCGTGATGTGTGGAAAGTGCATTCAAGGTAGATAAACATATTTTTCACTTCATAGATAATGCCCCTCAGTCCTTTTTTTCTGATAATTTCCCGCACTTCAGGAGCTTTCTCCAGACTTCTGCAAAAAGATTCCTACCTTTTGAATAGAGGCAATGTTGATCCGCCCAAAATTATGAAAAAAATTATACAGTTTTTGGTTAATTCCCACGGTTTTAAAATCCCCTAAGGCTTCACAATCTTTTGAACATACAGGCCAGATCTATCTGATTTTCAGATTAAAATCTTAGCTGTTTATTCCAGGCAGGTCTCCATATCAGCAATAAAATACAGGTAAAATTCCTAAAGTAAATATACATGTTTGCTTCTTTATAGTATTAATATATTCAGAATGTTCTGTATGTCCTAAACTTTTTGATGGGTGAAAATAATGGAAAAAATATATAAATTAATTTCCTACACGGGAATACTGCTCCTTGTACTCCTGACAATAAATCCTGCTTCTGCGGTAGTTATTACCGTGAACAACAGTACAGGGGACCCTGCTGATTTCACAACAATAAGTGCAGCAGTGGAAAATGCTAACAATGGTGACACAATCCTTGTTTTTCCGGGAACATATACGGAAAATGTGGATGTTGCAAAAGAACTGATTATAAAGTCAGCATCCGGAAATCCGGGTGATACCACTGTAAAAATTGCCGACCCGGATGAAGAATGCGTTTTTAACGTGCATGCAAATAATGTAGTGATAAGCGGGTTTAATATCAGTGGGGACACGATTACTGATTACTACTACAGTAATGAAGGAATCCATCTTTCTAATACCGAAAACTGCAGTATCGAGAACAATACTTTTTCCGATTTGTATATAGCTATAGATCTATATGATTCCGACAGCAACAACCTTAACAACAACATCATTTCCAGTGCTTCATCTTACGGTATTTATCTTTACGATTCTGACAGCAATAACCTTAGCAACAACATAGTGAGCAATTGCGACTATTACGGAATTTGTTTTTATTCTTCCGACAGTAACAACCTGATCGAAAATAGTGTGTCGGACGGTAATTGTGGTCTCTGTTTGTTCTATTCCACGGGAAATTATCTCGCCGGTAACCTGAT
>JBFHIK010000229.1:0-4823 GCA_041596555.1 Methanosarcina sp. | reverse complement strand
CACTCCATCCCCGACATACAGGTCAGGGTATTTGTGCTCCTCCGCACTCCAGGGACAGTAACAAAAAATAAGTTTCGTGTCCCTTAAACGTTACTTTTATACTGGTTTTCTGGTTCTGCTAAAATAGTGTTGTTCCATCACCCACCGGTACAGACCCTGACTATATAAGTTTGTGAACTTGTACCGAATTTGTTGGTTACTTTTAGTTTAACAGTGTAGTTTCCTGCTTTTTTGTATATGTGCAGAGGGTTCTGCTTTGTTGAATATGTTCCGTCTCCAAAGTCCCAGGCCCATTTAGTTGCATATTTCGAGCGGTCTGTGAACTGCACCGTATAGACGACCTTGCTGACAAAGTTTGCAACAGGGCGTGGTTTAATTATTGGAACAGGACAAACGCATTTCCCAACCTGGACAGGAGTTTTTCCCGCAGGCACCGTGGATGTTACAATGTTTGTGGTTGTGTCAATTATGGTGACAGTATTACTGATAATATTCGTCACATGCACGTATGTTCCCACGACTGCAATTCCAGCAGGATACCTGCCAACATTAACCGTGGATACAACGGTGTTTGTAGCTACGTTGATTATAGACACAGTATTGCTGATAATATTCGTCACATACACGTGTTTCCCATCAGGGTGTACTGCAATTCCGGAAGGATACCTGCCAACATCAACTGTGGCTGCAACAGTGTTTGTAGCTGCGTTAATTATGGTGACAGTGTTGCTGATAATATTCGTCACATATACATATGTCCCATCAGGGTGGACAGCGATTCCAGAAGGATGATCCCCAACATCAACTGTGGTTGCAACAGTGTTTGTAGCTGCGTTGATTACAGTGACAGTATTGCTGTTAATATTCGTCACATACACATATGTCCCAGCCGGGTTCACGGCGATTCCGGTAGGATGATCCCCAACATTAACTTTGGCTTTAACATCGTTTGTAGCTGCATCAATTACAGAAACAGTGTTGTTGTTAACATTCGTCACATACACGTTTGTTCCTGCAGGATTTACCGCAAATGCTCCACCATCACCAACATCCACTTTGGTTGTAGTGTTTGTGGATTCATTAAGTATATCGACCTCGTTATTGGTTCCTATTCTTGGGGATACCAGGGAAACTGGTATGGTTTCGTTAGTTTCGGGTTCTTTCAAGTTGATTTCTGATACCGTTAAATTTGCTTCGAGTTCCTTTAAGTTTGCTTCTAGTTCCGTTAATTTTGCTTCGACTTCAGTCACGTTCGTTTCTGGTTCCGTTACGTTAACTTCAGGCTTTGTTACGTTAATTTCAGGTTCAGGCTTTGTTACAGGTTCTGTTACATTAGTTTCAGGTTTCGTTTCATTTGCTTCAGGCTTTGTTACAGGTTCTGTTACATTAGTTTCAGGTTTCGTTTCATTTGCTTCAGGCTTTGTTACAGGTTCCGTTTCATTTGCTTCAGGCTTTGTTACAGGTTCTGTTACATTAGTTTCAGGTTCCGTTTCGCTGACTTCAGGTTTAGCTACAGGTTCTGTTACATTAGTTTCAGGTTCCGTTTCGCTGACTTCAGGTTCTGCTACAGGTTCTGTTACATTAGTTTCAGGTTCTGTTACCTTAGTTTCAGGTTCCGTTTCGCTGACTTCAGGTTCTGCTACAGGTTCTGTTACCTTAGTTTCAGGTTCCGTTACGTTAGTATTAGATTCTGTTAAGTTATCTTTTGATTCTGTTGCGTTATCACCTGTATCATCATTAGCTGCGCTTACTGCTACAGCTATTGCTGAGATCACAAAAATTAATGTGAAAACACAGAGGATCTTTTTTGTTAAACCGGATGTTTGTTTTCCCATTGTATACCCCCAGACTCTTGCTCAATTTGATACAATTTTGACCTGGTTCTTGATCCGCTCCCTTCGAAAGATTTGCTGAGTAAAATATTAGTTAACCAATCAATCAACCGGATTAAATTTTAGATATTGTTTGCAAAATTTTATTTATTTTTTATGCAGTAAAAGTGATTTCAAATTGTATCAGAAGAACATTATTATGTAATTAGATATAATAATTATAGAAATATAAATAAGAATCTTATAAAAACGCCAGTCTTGAATTCCATAGTCTGGTTTCTGCAAATATATCTAAACAATATCTATTGTTCACGGCCTTCTCTACTTTAATCAGAAATAGATAAAAATGCCATTGGATCAATTCAATTAAACAAGAGATTGAAAGTTCACATCGTCTTGAATACTATAGATTTTACAAATACACAAATCGATACTATAAATTTATATATTATACAAAAAGCGGTCTTTTTCTCCCCGGGAATATTGTCTAATTCTTAACTTTGATACTGATCAATACATTTTTTAAACTATTCAAAAAAAATAAAAGTGCCCTTTTGTCATTTTGATGTCTCCTCTTCAAATTCAAGGGAGAATTTTCTAACCAGAAAAATACGCAGCAATTTTGTAATACAGTTATGAAGTTGAATAAAAGAACTGCTCCAGAAGTGGAGCTACACAATAATTATGCAACACAAGAATTATTTTTCTCTGACCGGAATTTGAACCTCTGTCATCAACTTTTCTTCCGGGACTTCAGCAGGGTCATTAAAGTATAATTCCCTGCTCGGCATAAATGTTTCCAGGTTATTTGGCATGAAAGTGCTCTCAAGTACTTTCATTATTTGGGCATGTTATTCGAAGAATTTCATGTGCGTTTTTTATATTACTCTTTTTTACTTCCGCATCGCAAAGGTCATCGTTTTCAGGATATTTCTTACCATCCCGACCAGCGTCATCACAAGGACAAATATCAGGCCTAATTTGATGGCTATTAGTGCACCTGCATTTAAGGCGGGATTGAAAGGAAAAACCATTAGAACAGCATATAAAAGGACAGCTGAAGCAATACCGATTGCTGTTTCTATTGCAAAGGGTATCCATCGGATCTTAATTACAGGATAGAGCAGGTTCGCGATAATCGTTGAAATGATAAACAGGTTCAGGTATGGAAGAATTCCAGCAAATTCGGGTGAAAGCAATGGCACGATCTCCGGAGGCTTGTCTCCTGAGATATTTACAACCACACGCACACCTATCCAGAATAAATTTACCATAGCTAAAAATATCAGGTTCATGCCAATGATGACCGTGGCCCTGAGGGGTGACGCAGGCTTCTTGAGGTTTACGGAAAGTTCCTCAAACTTCACCCCGTACCTCGCCTTCAGCCTGGCCTCATAAATATATATTGCAAGGAAAATGAATGCCAGCACACTGACAGCCATTATCATTGCAGGAAAAACCGTAACAAAAATATACCCCATCAGAAAGCCGACTTCCGGCACCAGTATTAGCAGGATAACGGTTGCCATCGCAAGTGCGAACACTAACGCTGCCAGCACTTTTACGGCTTCTATTAAACTTCCCGACCATTTATCATTTTCAACATCAAGAGCTTCAATCTTCCTGGGGCCACTCGATCTTTGCTCGTCTCTCAAATCATCCCTCTGTTCGGTTATATACTCCCTGTTACTTCATAAGGATGTTTACTCTCAGAAGAACTATGAAGATTCAGCTTTAGATGAAGATTCAGCTTTAGTTTAGAATTTCGTTTCATCAATGCCGGGAAAAAAGAATGGAATTAAAGAAGATTCCGAGGATATTATGGGTTATAGCAGTGAAATTCTTTCAAGGGGACTAAATTACAAATATCTCTGATCTTTACAACCATAATTCGCCATTCGAGCTTTACAACCATAATTCGCCATTCGAGCTTTACAACCATAATTCGCCATTCAGAGTCGCTTTTTCGTAACCTCAAGGCATTTTTTCAAGTCTGGGCCTGCCATCTTCAATTATTACGTAGAAAAAACGGAGTAAATGATCCGGCAATGAGAGAAGGAACGACTACAAACAGCAGCATAAATATCAATTCAGGATGCAAATAGGATTAAAAATCTCTAAAAAAAGTTTCTTTTCGATTTTCGTCTTCAGTCTCAATTTTCTTTCTTTTTCTGCTTTTTTTGTAGGGCCGCCAGGCAAGCTGACGGAGGCGCTTGTATTTACTTATAAATTGAAAAGTGGCTTCCGAACTTAAGGAAAGTATTTTCTCAGCCTGTGGACATTTTTTCAGCTTATTGTTTCTCGTTGTTGCGAGGTCGTTTTGCCGTTTGTTTTTTATCTGGCTGGACGGCTGGCTCAGGCTCGGCACGGTGCAGGGAGAGAAAAATGAGATATTCTCGATCTAGCCCCGAAACAAATGAATATCTTTTCAAAATTATACTTTCTTTCTTCCCATTTTCTTTCGTACATACCGTAAAACTCCATAAGAACAACCCAACAGAAGCATAATCTTAATGGGTTTCTCACCTTCTTTTAGGAGTTCTTCGATTTTTTCATGATCGAATTTTGGTTTCTGACCTCTCTTTTTTGGAGTAAATTGGTGACTCATTAAGATTTCACCTCTTCATACAATTTACTATACTTTCAAGTCTACGAGGGCTGGTTATTTAATAGGTTCAACTGTCGCTGAAAAAGTTCCTTAGCTACCATAGACTTGACAGAACCTCAAGGAAGTTGAAAAAAATCACTTCGCAATCCCATATTATCCTTCCCCACAATTAAGTATATTATAACAAAAATATAAAAGCTTTTCATATCAATTATTAAGTGAACTACCCCTCCCTGTCAGGCTAACGCCTGCTGAGGAAGGGGCTTCCTTCGAGTATTTACTTCATTTGAGAATCAGATTCTGAGAATCTAATTCTCATTGGTAAACCTGTTTGTCGAAGATTATCTACGAATTGTAGATAGCCTGTCCACAAGGCATTCTGT
>JBFHIK010000228.1:0-4836 GCA_041596555.1 Methanosarcina sp. | reverse complement strand
GTGAAGGCGAAGTATCCTCACGTCCACATTCCGGACCCTGGCTTCAATTTAACAGGACAAAAATGCTATATTTGCTTCCAACATAATCAGAAATTCTGAATGAGGGTCCGGAGTGCGAAATCAGAGGTACTTTCATGCCAAGATAGAAAAGATAGAAAAGATAGAAAAGTTAAAATTACACAGTAATTGAGACGAAATTTTCGGGGTCGGATATTAGAAATTCCCGGCCCCTCTCACGAATGTAAGAAAAAAAGAAAAAAAGTATTAAAGGGTTATTTTTTCTTCTTTTCCTTTGCAAGCTTCTTCTTTGCATCCTTGCTGCCTGCGGAAGCCAGTTTTTCCAGCTCTTCCATCTTTCCTTTCTTAGCGACCTTTCTCCGATCCATATCTTTTTTAGACATTGCCATTGTATATACCTTCATAAAATGTGGTGAAATCGCAATACCTGTACATGCTACTGAAGTACAGTGCTGAAACAGATACCATTGTAATCTATTAATCTCAGTTTTAGAAGTATTTATCATTTTCCCGCGAAAGGAGAACTCTTTGAATTGTGTAGGAGTTAATGGGTTAGAAACTGGCCTTTTAAATCCCATAAAGGATAAAAATCAGCCAAAAAGAGGATTAAAGAGATAAAAAATTCTCTCCAATCGCTCTGATGGGGTTACTGTCCTTCTCTTTCTTTCCTGTATTTGCACATTGCCCTGACGAGGCCCTTGAACGGGGGAGACGGTCTCCCCGGCCTTGACCTGAACTCCGGGTGGAACTGAGAAGCAAAGAAGAAACGCTTGTCAGGAATTTCGGCGATTTCCATCCTGTTTTTGTTTTTGCCGGAAAAGACTATGCCGAAGGATTCAAGCCTGTCCACGAAATCCGGGTTCACCTCATACCTGTGGCGGTGGCGTTCAACAATATAATTGGTATCGTAAAGCTTTGTAGCAATTGACCCTTCTTTAAGGATGGCTTCGTAATCTCCAAGGCGCATGGTACCGCCCATATCCGCAACTCCGGTCTGCTCCGGGAGGATATCAATGACCGGGTAAGGAGTATCTTCATCAAACTCCGTACTGTTTGCATTTTCCAGTTTCACCACATTTCTTGCAAATTCGATCACTGCAAGCTGCATACCAAGGCAGATCCCGAGGAACGGAATATTGTTTTCCCTTGCAAATTTGATTGCAAGCATCTTTCCTTCAGTCCCGCGTCCACCAAAGCCGCCGGGGATCAGGATGCCGTCGAACTGTATGAACTTTTCAACCTCTGCAGGGTCTTCCTCCAGAGTCTCGGCCTCAACCATACTGACCTCAACCCTGCACCCATTATCAATTCCGCCGTGCTTGACAGCCTCAAGTATGCTGAGATAAGAGTCCTCAAGGTTTGTGTATTTGCCTACAATTGCCAGCTTGACCTCGTCGGTTGTGGACTTCATCCTTGCAACCATCTCTCTCCATCCGCCGTCTTCAACACAGGACTCAAGTTTCAGGTGCTTCATGAGCTGGGTGGTCAGTCCCTGCTCTTCAATGACAAGAGGTACGTCATAAATATCATCTGCATCATAAGCGCTGATAACCAGTTCCTGTGGCACGTCGCAGAAAAGGGCAATCTTTTCCTTGGCACTTTCCTGAAGAGGAGTCCTTGACCTTGCAACGATTACTTCGGGGCTCAAACCAAGAGCTCGGAGTTCCTTCACCGAATGCTGGGAAGGCTTGGTTTTCTGTTCGCCCTGAAGGTCTTCCATAACGAGGGTAACATGAATAAAGACAATATTTTCGGAAGGTTCTTCCCTGTGCATCTGGCGGACGGCCTCAAGGAAAGGCATGCTTTCAATGTCTCCGACAGTCCCTCCGATCTCAACAAGACAAATATCAGCCCCGCTCCTGGCTGCAACCTTTCTTATTCTATTCTTGATCTCGTTTGTAATGTGGGGAATGATCTGGACGGTCTTTCCGAGGTAGTCTCCTCTTCTCTCCTTGGAAATTACTTCCTGGTAAACCTTGCCTGTTGTGAGGTTGTGGTCTCTGGTAAGTTCCGTGTCAAGGAACCTCTCATAGTTTCCAAGGTCCAGGTCAACTTCGCCTCCGTCCCTGAGCACAAAAACTTCCCCGTGCTGGTAGGGGCTCATGGTGCCTGCATCGATATTGATGTAAGGATCGATCTTGATAGCCGTAACTTTATAACCTTTATTTTTCAGGTTTCTGCCGATGGACGCGATGGTGATGCCTTTCCCAAGCCCGCTCATCACCCCACCGGTAACTACGATATACTTCATGGGTAAGCTTCCTCGATAATTTTTCCAATAGAAGTTTTTAGATCAAAAGATTCCTGTGAACTTTAGACTAAAAAGAAATCAGATGAATAACACATACAAATTTTTTACGTCAATTATTGCCTACGAACACAATACCAATATCTTCATGATATAAAAATTACTCTCTAATTCCAGAAAGAAAAATCTCAAATAGCAAACGAAAAACAAAGTAAACTTGCGGCAGGCGAAAACCAGAGCAAGCTTACAAAAAAACGCACATGAAATTCCCGAATTACAGGCAGAAATAATGAAAGTATCGGGGCACTTTCATGCCAACAAGAAGGAAATTCAGATAAGCTCGCTTATCTGAGATCTCAGTTAGCTGAAAATATTATTTTCCTGAAAGTCTCATTTTAGCCGGGAATATATCTCATCCAGACTGAAAAATTAGGTATGAGACCGGTTTTCCGGAATTGCTCAGCCTTCTTCCATAATTTTTAGCAGGATGTAGGTTGTACAGGTCACAAACAGTATTGAGAATAAGAGGGCCTGAGTAAAGCTGACACTGAACTGGAGTCCAGCTGGCAGAATGAAGTAAAGGAAGAAGAAGAATACAAGCAATAAAAAACCTCCAAAAGCCAGGGCAAGAGGAAGCTTTTCGTTCTGTCCCATACCTTTTCGGGCCCTTTTTCCCGAGGTGGATGAAAACCCTCCCTTAAAATTTTTCAGGACGGAAGATGAAATCCCGCTAAATCCGCTTCCACTTCCTGTCTTTGGATGAGAGGTTTTTTTTACAGGTTCTGCCACGAAAGGCCTTGAGGGCGTTAATTCTTCCTCGCGTTCTTCCCTTTTTGTAGTCTCATCCTTTGGGAACTCCTGCGGCTTTGCCTCCACCTTTCCGAGATTGACTGGAAAACCTTTCTTTTTCGAGCCGTAACCTGCAGTAATAAAGATCTGACCCTTTGTAAGTACCCTGCCTTCCTGTGGGATTCTTGCAACTGCAGAAACGTATTCCTTCTGGAGCACATAGGGGTTATCCCGCAAAAAAGTGATCTGGCCTTTTAGTTCTTCACTCACGGAAAGGTGGATGTGGGTTGGAGACCCGTAATTTGTAACCAGGATTTCGAAAGTCTGCTCTCCACCTGGATAAAGAGCAATCTCAATGCTCTCTTTTTCAAACTCAATAGAGTTTATTTCCTGCCGGTTAATGATAACATTCTGGAATATCTGCTCCAAGTTAAACCCTCACATCAGTTCCTGAGGTCTGGAGGAAGTAAATTCGGAATTCCCTCATCTATGGGATAATGCTCTTTACAGACAGGGCAGTAGAGAGTTCCGGATATGACCTCTTCTTCATTTTCTTCAACAACGTTCAAAATCAAGTCGCCCTTACATATAGGGCAGGCCAGAATATCCATAAGATCTTTTTTCACAAAAATTCACCATCAAAGCCACTTTTGCGATAGGGAAGACAAAATTATACATTTCGCAGGGATAATTCTAATTTTTCCGATTCCATTTCACTTCTTTGTCCTTTACTTCTTTGTCCTTTACTTCTTTTATCCTTTAGATATGTACCTTACACAATATTTACCTTTAATCTTACCTTTAACCCTCGTATTGTTCACTCAGGGTATTTATCTTATTCTCTGATTCCGGATCCTTGATTTAGGATCCTTGATATTATTTTGTCCCGGGCACTTCTTATCCCATGAGTTTATTTTATCCCTCATATCCCTTCATTGGATTTTATTTTATCCCCGGATTCCTAAATCATTTTATTGGATTTATTTCCGGTATTCCTTATTTATCAGATTTTATATTTTCCAGGGTGTCGCTTATCATCGTATTTTATTTTATCCTGATATTTACTTTTGTCTGTGTACTTACAAATTATTTATGATTTGAGTTTTCATCCATAATCTCCAGCAAAAACAACTTTAAAAATATATTAACATGTATTGTTTTTTCAGAAGGTTTATAAAAAATAACATTTATGAATTTGAATATTTTACTTTAAAAGTTTTAGGTTTAGAATAGAATATCTGAAAACGGCTGGAAAGAAATCGGCTGGGAAGAAGCCCTGAGCCTGGCGGCGGCAAAAATGGGTTCCGTCCTTCAGGAATACGGCCCCGATTCCCTTGCATTTCTGGGCTCTGCCAAGTGCAGCAATGAAGAAAATTACCTGTTCCAGAAAATTGCCAGGCTGCTCGGGACAAACAATGTGGACAATTGTGCAAGACTCTGCCATGCTTCAACCCTGACAGGCCTCGGAAAGAGCCTTGGGGCAGGAGCCATGACAAATCCACTCTCAGACCTTGAGAACTCCGATTGCATCTTCGTGGTGGGGTCAAATTTTGCCGAAAACCATCCTGTAATATCCCGCTGGATTCTGCGGGCAAAGGAACGCGGGGCATTTGTGATTGTAGCTGATCCCCGCCGGACCCCCAGCACCTGGTTTTCGGACCTGTTCCTCAGGCTCAGGCCAAGCACGGACATTGCCCTGTTAAACGGGATGATGCATGTGATAGTATCCGAAGGGCTCCTGGACTGGGAATTTATCCGGAAAAGGACCCGGGGTTTTGAAG
>JBFHIK010000227.1:0-4840 GCA_041596555.1 Methanosarcina sp. | reverse complement strand
TAGATTACATACTTGTTACTCTTCAACTCACGGCAGGCCAGTCCCCGGTGGATATAGGAGATAACAATGGTACAGGAAAGATGATTGTATCTTACACTGACAACTCGACCTATATTCCAGACATGCAATGGAAATCGACCTTCATCGGAGCAAACGATACAGATAAGGTGCTGGAACAGCACGAAAGAGTGGAACTCAACATCACTATCCCAGACAGCACAATGCTGACGACCACGGGACAGGCGGTTAACAGAGAGTTCAGGCTTGAAATGAAACCGAGTGTCGGTGCAATTGTGCCTATCACCAGAATTACGCCTCCGCAGATAGACAATGTAATGAACCTGAGGTAACCCCTAAATCTTTAGGGGATACTTCACCCCTCTTTTTACTGTTACTAAAACGGGAAAATTTATCTTCGTTTTCAGGTGATCAGTATGGAACTGGACAAAAGAGTAAACGAAATTGAAACCGAACTGAAAATAATGAAAGGGGTGATTAAGGAGTTGCTTGTGGATATAAGGGACCTGGTAAACAAAAGTGAAAATCCTTTCTGCAGCATCCCTGGCCTTGAATCACTGAAGATTGGGGTACCGGAAAAAGGAGAGTCTGTAAATAACCAGTCAGATGAGACTGGAAATGAAGAGAACGGACTCAAGCCCACTGCAGAAGTTTCGGATTTCGGGGATCAAATAGTAAAAAGCAATGAAACCGTCTTGAAATCCCCCGTATCCAGCCAGGAAAATCCTGTGCAGAATATCCCGATACCCGCTAAACCCATCCAGGAAAATCCTGTACAGAATACCCCGATAAAGGAAATTAACATGCCTGAACCTGAGAAACTCAGAAAAATCGACACATTCATGCTTGTTGAGCTTATGCGGTGGGTGGATTATGCTGTCAGAACAATAGGACACAGCAACCTCGAAGAACTGCTGAACCTCTATACTATTACCGGACATCTCCCTGAAGAGACAAAAAGGATTATTGAAAACATTGCAAACCTTTCAATTGAAGAGCCTGCAGGAGAAGACCGGGTCAGCATGAAGGACAACATCATGGTGCTTTCGCAGTTGAGCGCGATTCTGAATCCGGAAGACTTTAGAAGGAATATTCCGCAGCTTTATGAAACCTCTTCAAGCTGGAAAGAAAAAGAAAAAGAAAAAGAGAAAAAAGTAGGGCTGGTCTTCAACTGAGTTTGAAGTTCGAAAGAACTGAAATTGAAACCAGCTGTTCATCCTCATTAACAGTATCATTTGAAATTATATCATTTGACACAATTTAATATCATAAATTTAACACAATTTAATATCATTAATAAATTAACCAAACTTAATATCATCATTAACCAGTTTGAGAAACCGTTTAATCAGAAATCAATCAGAAATTGACATCAACTTATCCGGTATGAAAAAACAGGAAAGTAAAGCGGGGGTCGAAAAATGAGTGGGGAATCGATAGGCTCTGCGATTTTAACAATAGCATCCGTTATCTGTGCATTTGGATTTGCTTCAGTTGTGTACCCCTCGGTCATCTCTGCAGGAGACCCGATAATGAGCCGTACGGACTCTATGGGAGACCAGATCCTGACAGATATGGAAATCCTGCATGAAACTACCGGAGCTGAAGGTACCGAGATTCATGTCTGGATAAAGAATGTGGGATGCAAGGGAATATCTTCAGGCACGATCCCTGAATCTGACCTCTTTTTCGGAGAGACAGGAAACTTTGAACGCATACCCTATGATGAAACCGGAAATCTGACTCCGGGTTGGAGCTACCTTATCGAACAGAATGGGGACAATAACTGGGATAAGGGAGAGACTCTACGCATAAAAATTAAACCTGTAGATTTGCCTGTTACAGGAGAGAAATACTTTATCAAGTTCAGTACATACAACGGGGTTTCTGAAGAGGCCTATTTTACGGTGTCATAATGGGGTTCGGGTCAATAATTGCAGCAATGATCTCGGTTGCAATCATCCTCCTGGCATCGTATGTCTGCTCGAATGGAGGGTTCTATATGGCAGACGGACTCGCGAATTCAGTCATTGAGATGCAGGAAAACAAGAATGAGATGTTAAAAACGGAAATACAGGTTACAAATGCCTCCAGGATAGACACGGAAAATATTCTGGTATACCTGCAGAACACGGGCTCGACAAAAATCGGGGACTTCACTTACATGGACGTAATCGTTACCTATCAAAATGAATCCGGTGATATGAAGACGGTCTGGGTCCCCTATCAGGAAGGTGAATTTCCTTCTAATAACAGGTGGACAAAAATGGATATCGTTCCTGACCTGATAAACCCGGGAATCCTTGACCCGGGAGAGAGAATGGAATTGCAGATCAGGCTGGATGCCTCAGACCCACCTGGGAGATCCACCGCAAACTGGCTTCTGGTAGCTGCCCCCAATGGGATAAAGGCTTCACGATATTTCAGAGGATAATACTTCAGAGGATAATATTTCAGTGGATAATATTTCAGTGGATAATACTTCAGAGGATAATATTTCAGTGGATAATACTTCAGTGGATAATACTTCAGTGGATAATACTTCAGTGGATAATTACGTATCAAGGAAGATCCTGATAAGCAAGTAAACAGAACAAGTAGACCCGGTTGCTAAATAATCAGGGGATTTGTAGGGGAATCCCGGAGAAGGGGGGAGAGAAATGGAAGGAAATAAGGACGGGAAAGAACTGTTTGAAAAAGAGTCGTTCGAGGAAGAAGTATTCAGCGACCAGAAAGAGGAAGAAAAAGCATCACTGGAGTTCATATCTACCGGAAACATGGAAATAGACAGGAAACTGGAGGGGGGCATCCCTGAAGGTTCACTTTGCCTGCTGGAAGGAGGAAACGATAGTGGGAAGTCTATTTTATTACAGCAAATAATGTGGGGAGCTCTGAACGAGGATAAAAGAGTTCTTGCTTTAACAACGGAAAAGACCTCAAAACAACTTCTAACCCAGATGGAGAGCCTGAAGCTCGGGATTTCGGAATATTTCATAATAGGGAGAGCAAAAATATTTGAAATTAATGCAAGCTATGTTGAGAAAAATCCCCAGTTGAGCGAGAGCCTGCTTCTGGTACTTCTGGAATGTATAAAAAAATGCGACGAAGACCTGATCCTTATAGATTCCCTGACGATCTTTGCGGTGAACGCTTCGGAAAATGCAGTGTTAAATTTCTTTACTGAATGCGTAAAGCTGTGCGATAGGGGAAAGACCATTCTCATTAGTGTGCACGGGTATGCATTTTCCCAGGTAGTGCTTTACAGGCTAAGGTCAGTTTGCAGTGCCTGCCTTGAACTAAGGATAGAGCAGGTTGGGGACCAGAGGGTAAAAACGATGGAAATCCAGAAATTGAGGGGGGCAAAGAAAAATACTGGAAATATGGTGAGTTTTAATGTGGACAGTGAGTTTGGACTGAAGATCATTCCGGTTTCAAAGGTAAAAGCCTGAAAAAAAAGCTGGAAAGATGGCAATAGGAAAAAACCCGAATGAGGATTCTAGATGGAAGCTCTGCCTTTTGACCCGTTGCCTACACCAGAGAACGGGGGGCGTTCCAGAGAAGAGATGTACTCCAGCCTTTCTTCAGAAATGCAGGAGTTCGTTGGCAGAGAAGAAAACCACCATATCCTTGATTATATCTGCAGGCTCCCGACGGAAAAAATAGGATTTCCGGAATTTTATCCAAAAATTTCGAGATCCATGAAAAGCATCAAACGTCCTAACCTGATCTATCCTACCGGAAAAGGGCTTGCCGTCCATATATACCCGGATAAGGAGGATGTAAGAAACTATTACATTCCCCTGGAACCCTGTCTTTTCCAGAAACTGGACAGTAAACTTGAGGAAGTTGAAAAGTTACTCATTGATGTGATATATGATCAGAATATTACTACAAAAGACCCTGAAGAAAAAAAGAAGCTCCTCGAGGAAGCCCTTGAAAAAATCTGCGACGTCAGAGAGGATTTAAAGGAAAACTCCGGGAGATCGGAAGGAAAAAACGGAGGAAAAAGAAAAGTTTCAGGGCAGGAAAAAACTTCCCCTGGAGAAGGAAGTAACAGCGAAAAATCCGGAATTCTTGGAAACCTGAAGAAAGCCGGCAAAGTATTCAAAATTAGAAAACTGCAGAAAATTTCCTTAACGCCTGAGGAATTCAGGGCAATCAAATACCTGATGTTAAGGGACAAGGTGGGGATGGGAGTGCTCGAACCTTTACTTCTCGACTCAAATATCGAAGACATAAGCTGCAGCGGGCTTGGCAGGATCTTTGTTGAGCATAAGGTGTTCTCGTCTCTTAAAACAACAATCTCATTTGAGGAAAACGAAGAACTCAATTCTTTTGTTATACAGATGTCCGAAAAAGTAGGAAAGCCAATTACCTACAGGGACCCGATAGTCGATACTGCTCTTCTGGATGGGTCAAGGATTAATATCGTTTTTGGAGAAGATGTGTCAAAGCAGGGGAGCAATTTTACCATCAGGAAATTTATGGGGACCCCTATTTCAATCCTTGAACTTATTGATTTCGGAACAATTGACTACACAATGGCTGCATACATGTGGATGATGCTCAGGGCAGGAATGAACTGCTTCGTTTCAGGGGAAACAGCATCCGGAAAGACCACAATGATGAACGCAGTGACCACTTTTCTTCCACCTGAGTCCAAAATAGTCTCTATTGAAGATACCCCGGAACTACAGGTCCCTCATAAGAACTGGACCCGGGAGGTTACGAGGAGTACAAGGGAAGACAGCGGATCTGATGTCTCTATGTTTGACCTGTTAAAGGCAGCCCTTCGCCAGCGTCCAAATGAGATTATGATAGG
>JBFHIK010000226.1:0-4847 GCA_041596555.1 Methanosarcina sp. | reverse complement strand
CCATTTTTGCCATTTTTGCCATTTTTGCCATTTTTTGCCTCATATCCACATGTGTAGAATCTCCGGAATTCGGAGTCGTAACTGAACCTTTATTATCCGGAATTCGCATTCAAAATTAGTTTATTTGTTCAAAATAAGTTTATGTATTCAAAATTAGTTTATGTATTCAAAATTATTTTTTTTAAACCTGAAAATTGTTCAGATATATATCTGGGGTTTTATAATAAATAATGTTCTGACACTTAATCAGGTTCATTAATCCTGACTTGAACTTCTACTCTGATTCTACAACAGAATGGGACTTCTTTATGGAACCTATTTAACCCACCAGCCCTGACATAATATGAGGTTTAAACGATGAATGCCGTAAAAATATTAGGAGTAAGCGGAAGCCCCCGGAAAGGAGGGAATACCGACGTCCTGCTTGATCGTTTTTTGAAAGGGGCAGAATCGGCAGGAGCTGAAACGAAAAAAGTCCTGTTAAGGGAATATTCGATCGAGTCCTGCATCGGCTGCGAAGCGTGCAGGAAAGCCGGGACCTGTACCAGGTTCCACGATGGAATGGAACTCCTTTATCCCGAAATAGAGGAAGCTAAGGGCCTTATCCTCGGCTCTCCAACATACAACTACAACGTAACCGCCCCGATGAAAGCCTTCATCGACCGGCTATACCCTTACTACAATTTCACGAATGACCGCCCCAGGCAGTATTCAAGCAAGCTTGCCGGGCAGGGGCGAAAAGCGATTGTTTATTCAGTCTGCGAGCAGCTGGAAATCGAAGAAATGGGTTTTACACTCGGAGCGCTCGGAATGCCCCTTGAAGCCCTGGGTTATGAAGTAGTGGAAAAGTTTCCAGTGACCAGTTATTTCGATAGGGGAGCGGTTTCTGGAGACGAAGAACTTCTAAGGAAAGCTTTTGAAGCGGGTAAAAAACTGGCAGAGGCTCTTCTTCAGGCCAATTGAGTGGAAATCTCCCGGAAAAAGGTTGATTTTTGAGTTTTTCGGGCACCTCCGCCCTCACCAACCTCGAAGCCGGCGGTTTTTTCCAGAAAGTATATCTGAATACCTGAAATGTGCATCTGAAGAACCGATTCAATATATTGAGATGACTAAAAAGGGCATCCAGATAACCGGGGAAATATATTAGAGTGACTTAGTGACTTAAAGGGGCATCCGGAGAACTGAACTCATCGGTTTCTCCCGCAAAACTCATTTCTTGCTTCTACCAGAGCCTTCAGGTTCCGAAGTGGGGTTTCCGGGGCAATCCCGCAGCCCGGAGCAAGGACATCCACTCCGCTTCCCAGGCACGCAAAAGCTTCTCGCTTTACATCTTCCGGCTTTCCGGCAAATAAGGTCCGAGACGTTGAAACACTGCCGATTACCGCAACTCCGGATTCATGGGCTGTTTCCACCGCCTTTTTAAGGTCCTTTATGCCTTCCTCAAGGCTGAGCCCGTCAAACCCGCACTCTGCCATGTCTGCAATTATCGGGTCGGCGGCTCCGCAGATATGAAGCACACTTTTTCCGTTCCCGAGAGCTTTCGGGATCCTGCTCATACCCGGTTTTATCAGGGTTCTGAACGCATCCGGGGAAATCATGACCGGGGAGGAGACGGCATCTGCGATGACTACCACATCTGCTCCTCTTTTCAGGCATTCCCTGCCGTACACAATGCATGCATCTGTACAGAGTTCGACAAGCCTTTTCACAATATGAGGCTTATTTATAGTCCATTTCAGGAAACGGGTAGTCCCGCAAAGGGAGCTTGCAAGGTCTGCAGGGCCTTCCATGCCCACAATGAGGGGAAGGTTTGAGCCGGCTCGTTCCCTGAGAATTTCCGTAGCTTCCAGGACTGCCGGGATCCTGCCTCTTTCAAGGAGGTCTTCAGGCAGTTCCGGAACCGCAGGAAGGATTTCCATAGGACCCTTAAGCACAGCCGGAGTCCTGGCTTTCGTGCCGGGGTCAATTGTGCAGCCCAGGGCTTCTGCGAGCATAACCACGTCAAAGGGATACCTGAGGGTTTCAAAAGAGGCATTTACATACTGGGAAAAGGCAAGTACTGCCATCTTTTCAGGCTGGCTGTCAGCCTCGGGCCTGGCTGCCCCGCTCATGTCCATAAGCTCGAGTACAGGCGCGGTTGTGAAGGTTCCAACCGGTATCTGAGCAGGAGTTTTGCCTTCAAGGGTTCTGAGCATCTCTGTCCTGAAGTTCGGTTTTTCCATAAAAGTGACCCCGGATTATTTTCTTTTGCTTTTTCTGAAGCTATTAACTGTACTGCTATTCTACTGTGTAATTATTGTGCAATTATTTTGTGCAATGATATTGTGCAATTATACTGTACAATGATATTGTGCAATTATTTTGTGCAATAATACTGTATCATTATACAGTATCTACTGTGTCATTATACTGTACTGCTAATATACCATATTATACTGCTACTTTACCGGCGGTTGTGACCTGTAGCTATTCTTGAGAACAAACCGCCCTGGAAAAGGATGAAAATAAAACAAAACGAAGATCGAAAGAAAAGATAGACAGTGAAAATAAAAAATCAGGCGAAAAAAAAATAAATGGAAAATGGAAGAGAAATTTACTCTTCTCCGATCCATTCATTGACTTTTTCAGGGTTACTCTTTACCCAATTTGCTGCGGCTTCTTCAGGGGCCATTCCGTTTTCAATGTCCGCCATGACTGCCTGAATATCTTCATGAGTCCACTGGAAGCGGGTAAGGATGCCGTAAAGATTGGGTTTATCTTCTTTGAGCCCAAGCCTTGCAACGGTTTCAACGTGGTCAGCCTCGCCGTAAACGCCTTTAGGGTCATCAAGGTACTTGAGGTCCCAGCGGTTAAAAGCCCAGTGGGGAGACCAGAGGGTCACAGCGACCCATTCTTCGGAGTCAATGGCTTTTTTCAAGGAAGCGGTCATAGCAGCGCCGCTGCCTGAAACAAGCTCCATGTCCAGACCATACTCGGAAATTGCGTTTTCGGATGCCTGCATGATGCCTGCTCCGGGGTCAATGCCGATTATCTTACCGTCAAATTTATCCTTTTCAGAGTTGAGCTCTTCAATAGAGTCTATAGTTACATAGGAAGGCACAACAAGCCCTATTCTGCAGTCTTCGAGGTTTGTTTGGACAGAGTCGAGCTGGTCTCCGTAAGTTTCCCAGTAAGTCTTGTGGGTATAGGGGAGCCAGGGACATGTGGTGAAATCAAACTGACTGTCAGCGAGCCCCTGGTAAAGGGGACCTACATCAACTGCAATGATTTCCACGTCTTCATACCCTGCCTGTTTGAGGACCTGCTGCATCACGTTGGTACTAGCAATCTCACCGTCCCATAAGACATATCCAATTTTTACAGGCTCGCTTAACTCTGATGCCTCTGCTCCTTCTACAGCGTCATCTCCTTGTTCTGCACAGCCTGCCGCAAAGAGGGTAAGCCCTATGATCAGAACGATTGTAAGAATCGATCCGATCTTTTTTCCTTCAGGGTTTAATTTTATACTGGTCAAAATATCTACAACCTATTTTTGAATTTATTTTTGAATTTATTTCTATTTTGGTTTTTAACTTCTGATTTCCAGACTTCTGATGTCCAGTTTTATTCTTATTTTGAGAATATTCAGGGGATTGAAGTAAGTGAAGCACCTCTTCCAGAAGTTGTTTTAGACACTGTTATATTCTGTCTGTATTTTGTGGCACTGTGTGGTGCTGTCTGGAAGGGGGTGTCCCTGTTAAAGTGAAATTCTGAATCCCGGGTATTCTGAATCCCGGGTATTAGGAATCCCAGGTACCTTTTTCAGAAAGGCATAGGAATTGGAACGTTTTTACCTCGGGCTGAGGTTCTGGGTAATCCTGTCCAGGACAACCGCTATTATGACAATAGCAAGCCCTGCTTCGAAGCCCATGCTGATGTCCACCCGCTGGATCCCGAAAAGGACCTGGTACCCGAGCCCTCTGGCTCCGATCATGGCTGCAATAACGACCATTGAAAGGGAAAGCATAATGCACTGGTTGACCCCGGCCATTATGGTCGGGAGAGCCACAGGCAGTTCCACCTTTATAAGCTTCTGCCAGCCCGTGGAGCCGAAGGCGTCTGCAACCTCGTTTAGCTCTTTTGGGACCTGCATGATCCCCAGGTTGGTAAGCCTGATTGCGGGGGGCATGGCAAAGACTACCGTTGCGATCATTCCCGGGACGTTTCCGAGTCCGAAAAATATCAGGGCAGGGATCAGGTACACAAAAGACGGCATTGTCTGCATGAGGTCAAGCAGGGGCTTTACAATATGGTAAAGAATTTCGTTTTTTGCACAGAGGATCCCTACGGGAATCCCTATAACCAGGGTAAGCAGGGCAGAGGAGATCACGAGGGCAAGCGTCTCTATCGAGAGCACCCAGAGGCCCATATTCTGGATAAGGAAAAAACCGAATGCAGTCCCGACTGCAAGCTTGATATTGCGCTTCCCCACAAAGTAGGCGAGCAGGGAAATTCCAAGGATGAAGAGTTCCGGAGGCAGGAAAAGAAGCACGTCTTTTAAACCCGTGATCAGGAAATCAAGCTGATCGCTTATAAAGTCCAGAAATATGCCGAAATTGCCTTCGACCCAGTCCACAGCAAATTCAACCGTGTCTCCGATGGGGATTCGGGGAATCAGCATGTTTTCACCTCAGGACCCGGTATGGTATCAGACCTGTCAGGTGCTTTTGGAGGCGCTCCGTTATTTGATCCTGCCTCCGCGGGCACAGATCCACTGTCAATTCCGTTGTTAAATATACTGCCAGGACCTCCTGAGCCTTCGGGTGGCTGCCCGTCTTCTCCTTCATTTTTACCGATGGGAACTGTTT
>JBFHIK010000225.1:0-4868 GCA_041596555.1 Methanosarcina sp. | reverse complement strand
TCATTTCAAAGTTCCATGGTTCTGTTGCCCTCTTTCTCAACAGGGGTTGCGCTGGACAAAACAACACTGGTTTTTGTAGGAAAAACCCTGATGGAAAAAAGTAAAAAAGTAAATTAAGTTAAGACGCTCTATTGAAATCTCACTGCAAAATAATAAAGAAAATGGAATGTATAAAAAAGAAAGGTCGAATTAAAAAGAAAGGTCGAATTTTGCTGAAAAAATCCGGTATTTTTCATTGCCCTGCTTTGAGCAATTTGCAAACGTTTTCCACTTCGGCCCGGAAATCGTCCTGGGAGATTCCGAAAAGGCCTGCAAGATACATGGCACCTCCAGCACCTGCACCTTCCTTGATTGTGCCTGTTTCGTACCTGTGAAGCCCTTTAAGGGCTGACTTCCCAAAACCAGGGTCAGCAATATAGACTACCGGTACGCCCAGGGCTTTTGTGAGCTCGACAAAATGTGCGGATTTATCCTCTACTACGTAGCGGGTTGTTGCAATTGCGAGCTTTTCGGTGTTAAAGCCCAGGTGTTTGATAACCGCATAGACTGCTGCCATCTGAGTTCCGCCGGCAAGGACAACACTTATCTCGGTGTCCTGGAATCCGGCAACAAGGCCCACAACAGCAGGCATCATGGGGTCTCCCATGCAGGCAATAGCTTTCATAGGATCATCTTTCAGACAACCAAATGTCAGGCCTGAGGCTTTCATGCCTTCTTCAACAACCTGCTTTTTTAGCTCAAGGGGGTTTTCATCTGCACTGCTGCTGACGTTCCCGTTATATCCGAGCGCTGTTAAAACTCCCATCGCTGTTGTCGTGCCTCCGGGGATGCTTTCCCCGATTATTATATGGTCTGTCTGGTTTCTGAGCCTCTTGGCAAGGAATTTTGCCCGCTCGTAGATGCCCTGCACATCTCTTACTGCAATTGCTTGCCGGATGTCCTCTCCGGGCTTTGCTTTCAGGTCAATGCACGGGACATCCGGAGTAACTATCAGACCGGAATTAATGAAATGGTAGGGAGTGTCCGTAAGCTTCAGCGCCGAACGGGTCATGATCGCAGGAGTAGGGGTATCATAAGGAGGAGTCATGGGAAGCACCGGTACACTGATAATGTTTCCTGTTTCCATAAGTTCTGCATCCCCTGCAGGCGTATAATCCGTAAGTTCAGCCGTTTTCCCTGCTGCCGAGAGCTTTGGGATATGTGCTGTCTTTGTACTGGAAAGTACGCACAAAAAAATCGGTTTTTTAGGCTTTTTCGTTACTTCCGGTTCTATCCAGGCCATATCATATCTCCTCTATGAAATTAACGTCGATAAGTCTGTAGACAATTATTAATATATTTGGATCGTTTTAAACTAATCTTTTCCGGGATCGGGTTTCGTATAAATCAGCGAGTATCGTACACAGCATTGATGTAAATTGATGTAAATCTCCTCGAAGTCCAGTGAAGAATTCTTCTACTTAGTATTTAATATTTATCGGCACTCAATAATAATTAATTATGCCCAAATTAACTTTACTTTATTTTGTTCAAATTTCGTTATCTGTTGCTTTGTCGCGGTGAACCGCTTAATAAAGATCATTTGAGTAATGGCTTATGGGCACCCTTTATGTATAAACGCGGTACTGTATCCGGGCTGTTAAAGTGGATGTTACTGTTTAAAGAGAGTCTTCCCGGGAAGGGTTGTCAACTGTTTTGAAAAAATGAATTGAGTGGTCTGAAACAAATTTTCCGCTGCATTTCTCCTTATTTCTTCAAGTCTGAATCTTCTGTAAGTCTGGACTCTTTAAAGTAAATGGTACAGGAGTAAATGCCGGGAATATGGGGTATATCTGCCCCATATTTTTTCCTGCTGAATTTTTACAAAAAGGCGTTTAACGGGTTCAGTATGTTCTTGCAACGTAAACGCGGGTTTCGGTTTCTTCTCCGCAGGCAGGGCATTTCTCCTTTCCGTTTCCTCTCGGGGTCAGGGGAATTCCCAGGATGCCTGCTCCTATTTGATCTTCCATTGCAAGTCCGCACTCTCTCTTGCCGCACCAGGGTATTGTTGCAACTCCTTTCTGGATCTTTTCCTTTACTTCTTCAAGTTCAATGCAGTCAAAGATACGGCTTTCAAGTCCAGTTTTTGCCTTTTCGTAGAGGCTTTCATGGATTGCCTCAAACTTCGAAAGCACTCCGGCTTCAATTTCAGGCAGAGGGATCTGTTCCTTTTCCCCGGTGTCTCTCCTGACCGCAACCGCAACATTGTTTTCCAGGTCTCGGGGACCTATTTCAAGCCTGAGAGGTACGCCTTTCATCTCCCACCTGTAATACTTTGCCCCGGGGCGCAGGTCGCTTGCATCGATTTCAACTCTCATTCCTGCTTTCTTCAGGCGCGCCTGGACATCCTTACAGGCCGCAAGCACCTCAGCTGCTCCCTTCTTGAAAATGATCGGGATAATGACTGCCTGAACAGGTGCGATTTCGGGAGGCAGGACAAGCCCTTTGTCGTCTCCGTGGATGGAGATTGTGGCTGCAATACACCTCTCTGAAATCCCATAACAGGTCTGGTGGGCATAGCGCTGTTCGCCGTCTGGGGCTTCGTACTTGATATCGAAAGTCTTTGCGAAGTTGTCGCCAAGGTGGTGGGCAGTGCCTATCTGAAGGGTCTTTCCGTCAGGCATCACTGCATCAATAGCATCGGTGTAATCAGCGCCCGGGAACTTATCCCAGTCAGGTCTCCTTGAGCGGAGCACAGGAACTCCCAGCCTGCGGTATATCTCGGTATAAAGCTCAACAGCTTCCTTTACCTGAGCTTCTGCATCTTCCCAGGTGGCATGCACGGTATGGGCTTCTTTAAAAGAAGTAATCTCCCTGAGCCTTATCAGAGGGCGGGTATGCTTTGTCTCGTAGCGGAAAGTATTGACTATCTGATAGAGCTTGAGAGGGAAATCCGCATGAGACCTTATCCAGATTTTGTACATCGGATAGATGGCAGTCTCACTTGTGGGACGGAGAGCCAGAGGCACGTCAAGAGGGTCTTTTCCTCCGTGGGTAACCCAGTATACCTCATCCTCAAAGCCTTTTATGTGTTCGGCTTCTTTCATGAACTCGTTTTCAGGGATAAGCAGGGGGAAGAGAGCCTCCTGGTGCCCGCTGTTATCAAGAATTTCCCTTATTATGTTGTAAGTGTTCCTCCTGATGGCAAAACCGAAGGGGTACCAGACGTAAAGCCCCTTTACAGGGTAGCGGACGTCCATTATTTCTGCCATCCACAGGAGTTCGTTATACCAATCGCTGAATTCCTCTTTTGGAGGGAGTGCTGCTTCTTTTTCGCTTTCTGCCATACCTTCACCGTATTATTGTGATCTCAGTTAATTTTTATTATAAACCATATTATGAAACGTGTTAGTCCAGATACAACACGTTATTTGTTACCTTATGATGAGGTGTTGTTACCTTATGATGAGGTGTTGTTACCTTATGATGAGGTGTTGTTACCTTATGATGAGGTGTTGTTGCGTATTATGAGGGGTTGTTGCGTATAATGAGATGTTGTTATCTCTAATAATTGAACTTAGGGGACTGTGGTTTCCGGGCGGCGTAAATGTCTGAATGGTAAGAAACATAGTTATTTTTTCATTCAGGCTGTCTATCCGGAAGGTCCTGCATATGGCTTTTCCGAAGTTTGTACCTTGTGCGGCATCTCTGCTACTTTATCTGGACAGGAAAATGCCTGCGTAGCCCTTGAAGTGCTTGCCTTTATTGAAATAAAAGTAAATAACTATATGGGGGCTCTATCCCCCTGAATCATGTAAGGGCTGTAAAAAATCGGAAAAAAGAATTAATCTCCTCCGAGGGGCTGAACATTGTCCGAAACATCATGCACAAGTTCGGATTTATCAACATCGAAAACTATCATGCCGGTGTTTAGCTCCTCAGCTTCTTCCTTTGAGAGTTTGGTAGCAACAGCCTTTTTCGAAATTATTGCGCTGTTTCCGAGCGGGTCTTCAACGATGACTGTGATTTTTCTCTTGCCTTCGATTACTTCATTGAGCATGCACAGGAGTTCCTGGCTGCGGGCGAACTTCTCTTCATTTTCATCTTCCTGTACCCATTTGCTCGCCATCATAAGGACATTCTGAACCCTCTGCAGCACACCTTCAATGTTCGTTATATACGAATCAGAAGCCGGGCCGGGTTCGACAGCGATCCCCATTTCCGGAATGCGGATTGTTCCTGAGGTTGAGCGGACGACTCTTGCATTCAGGTCTTCCAGGCTCTCAACTGACAGCTCATAGCGTACGGGTTCTCTACTGGAGAGGATCATAGTATCTGCAAAACGGAAGCTGCACTGGCAGTTTGCAGTTATGTACATGATCTCCCCTAAATAGGGAATATTATCTCTCTGCCACTTCATTACAAGGTCGTTCTGACACATAGGGCAGATGGTCCTTGTCTCAAAGTTTTCATCCTTAGTATAATCCTTATTCAATATTTTCCACCAATAATCTTTGATCTGTCTATTTTAATACCAGTAGGAGTTACAATCACAGTGTTTCCTTTGACACCTGCAATATCTCCATGGACATCGACAACAACATCTTTCAGCTCTTTTAAAACCCTGTCCCTTAGAAGGTCATCGCCCCTGATGTTTGAGATGTCAATCATAAGAATGTTCCCGTTGTAAATCTCCTGCTTGAGTGCAGATACCTGGTTGATGCTTGAAACTTCTGCAATTTTTACGTAAGTTTCGGCAGGCTCGGCCTCCATGACTTCTTCATATTTGCTGAGGTCAATTTCAGTGTAATCTTCGGCATTTGTTGAACTTTTTACATTGCCGCCAAGGATCTTGTCTATGAGTTTTGCCATTTATGCACGCCTTTTGT
>JBFHIK010000224.1:0-4870 GCA_041596555.1 Methanosarcina sp. | reverse complement strand
TCGCAGGTATCATGACATTTCCAACGTAGTCAATTAAGACTCAGGCTGGTCAACCGGGGCACTATTACATGCCTGCCACTTTAGTGACGGGTAGTTGACGAGTTATATTGTTCTCAACTTGTATTTTCAAAGAGAACCTGAGATATTAGTACATCAAGAGGCTGCTTTATACCCATGGAAGTGCTTTATACCCATGGAAGTATATCTATTTCACATGTGACAGGCAGGAAGCCCTGTTGCTTTAGCAGGGGGTAGTTAACTGAGTCTTGCTTGCATTAGTGGGGGTTTTCAGTGGTGTGTCCCTTCCACCACTTTTATACCCGCATCCTGAATCGTCTTTCTGATAGTATCTATATGGGGGCATTTCGGATAACTGTCTTCCATAAGCATACAGGAACTGAGGTGCACAACATCAAGGTCATGCTTTTTCAGGGCGTTTATCAGACGGTAAACCCTCCTGCCCGAGCAGCCCCCACATGTAAAGAAGGCAATTATCTGCGCTTCTTCGTCGTATTCCTCAAAGTGAGACTTCCTCTCATTGAAGGCTTTGAAGCAGCCCACGCCGGGACAGGCTTCCGAGACGATGTCACAGCGGACTACCGCTATTTTGATAGGTTTTGTTTTTTCAGTCAATTTTGTACAGTCCTGCACGCATTTTTTAATCATAAATCCGTTTTACAGCAAGCGGGTAGATTCAGTCTGCCTCGGAACTTTTACAACAAGCACCCTGAAGACACCGTCTCCGGGGTTCAGAAGGCGGTGAGGGACCTTTGCAGGGCTTTCGATCAGCATGTCCCTGCTGACTTCTTCCTGTTCGTCCCCGATTTCAACGACGCCTTTTCCTTCGAGAATGTAAAAAAAGACGTCTACAGGCGTGATGTGTTTTTTTAAGGCTTCCCCTGGCTTGAGTTCGATGTGTACTGCCTGGGCATGTTCCGTATCATAGAGCATCCGTACGCTCACGTTATGAGGGTTCGGCTTTTCCGGTGACGATTTCATCTCAACGACTTTCATATAGTTCTCCCCTTTTTGAC
This sequence comes from Methanosarcina sp., assembly GCA_041596555.1. Classification (GTDB taxonomy): domain Archaea; phylum Halobacteriota; class Methanosarcinia; order Methanosarcinales; family Methanosarcinaceae; genus Methanosarcina. The sequence continues at coordinate 3,836 of JBFHIK010000224.1, read as the reverse complement.
CATTTTTCGTCCGTTTTTCGTCCGTTTTTCGTCCGTTTTTCGTCCGTTTTTCGTCCGTTTTTGTTCTGTTTTTGTTCTGTTTTTATATATGCCTATCAGTACCAATCTACTCAATCAGTCGTGAAGCAGGGAATCTCCTAAACTGTAAAGCCGCAGGGGCTTAGAGTCCAACCTGAGTTTTGAACTCTTCAAGACCCGTATCTTCAATGAATTTTCCGAGCCTCTTTTTTGTGCCGGAGTTTTTGTAGAAAGTTATGATTCTGTCCACGGCATCGAGAACCTCATCTTCAGAAAGGGCCTTTGCCACGACATCCGCAAGCCTGGGAGATGCAGCAGCAGAGCCTCCAACCATAAGATTATACCCTTTTGCTGTGCCCATTATCCCTATATCCTTGATAGCAGGCTCAGCACATGAATTCGGGCAGCCACTAACTCCCATTTTCAGTTTGGAAGGCATGGGCATCCCGTGATATTTTTTATCCAGTTTGAGGCCCAGGCCCAGTGCATCCTGTTTAGCTTGCTTGCAGAAAGTTGTTCCCGGGCACATCTTAACACTTCTTACGCAGAGCCCTATTGCTGCTCCAGGCTCTATGCCAAGGTCAGCCCAGACATTGTCAAGGTCTTCTTCTTTAAGGCCTACAATTGCAATTCTTTGAGCAGAGGTCATCTTCAGGGCAGCTGCGTTATACTTTTTTGCAACTTCAGCGATTTTTATGAGAGTATCCGGATCTACAACTCCTCCCGGAATGTGGGGGGCTATTGCGTATGTTTCACGGTCTCTCTGAACGATTGCGCCTTTTGCAGGTAAATTGTCTTTCACAGTTGATCCTTTCTCCTCATCTTTATTATTACAGAAATATATCATTAAAGAATATTTTATAAAATTAAATTTTATATAAGTATCTTTTGGATACCAGTATATTAGAGATACTAACTTATATATCAGACAGTTTCTATGTTTATACTATGAAAGACTGCACGGTCTACAAGACAATGAATATTATAGGGAAAAGATGGACCATCCATATCCTCCTTGAGCTGCACAAAGGGGAAAAGAAAGAAAAGCGCTTCAATGAGCTGAAAAGAAAGCTGGGATCCGTAACCCCGAAAATCCTTTCGGAAAGGCTAACCGAACTTGAAGCAGAAGGTATGATCATGAAGAAGGTTGACGAGTCCACAAATCCCCCAAAATCCGAGTATTACCTTACAGAAAGCGGAAGGGATTTTATAAAGATCATACAGGGGATAAAAAGGTGGGGGCTAAAGTGGAAATTCCAGAATGAAGAGTGTGAAAAAGCCATTTGCATGTACTGTGACGTTTAAGGGCAAAAAACATAAAGGAAATGATATAAAGAAAAAATTATAAAAGCAAATAAGAAAGGAAAATAAAGGGAAAAAAGGAAAAACAGGTCTTTTACTTTTCCCAGAGACCTACTTCTTTTTTGAACTCTTCCAGACCGATTTCGTCTATGATTGTTCCTAGCCTTTTCCTGTTTTCCCCGTATTCTTTGAAGAATTCAACTACCCTGTCAACAGCTTCCAGGACTTCTTCTTCGGAGAGGCCTTTTGCCACAACATCGGCAAGCCTCGGTTTCAGTCCGGCAGCGCCGCCCACCATGAGGGTGTAGCCTTTTGCAGTGCCCATAACCCCTACATCCTTAATCACGGGTTCGGAGCAGGAACTCGGGCAGCCGGAAACAGCCATTTTCATCATGTAAGGAAGTTTTACCCCCCTATATCTCGCCTCCAGTTTCATCCCGAGGCTTGCGGCATCCTGCTGGCCTTTCCTGCAGTAAGTCGTCCCCAGGCAGAACTTGACACCCTTTACAAAAGGTCCGGCAACCATCCCGGCGTCCATGCCGAGGTCTGACCAGGCGGCGTCAATGTCTTCTTCTTTTAAGCCTACGATTGCCATCTTCTGTTCGGAGGTCATTTTCAGGGTTGCAGCCTCGTATTTCTCCGCAACATCTGCAATCTTCCTGAGGGTTGCAGGGTCAACAAAGCCTCCAGGGGTTCTGGGAACGATTAAATAGGTTTCTCCGTCGCGCTGGATGATAGCATTCTTTTCAGGTATGGTCTTCTTCATGGGTATCGCCTATTATCTGAGTGAATAATTATACACTGTTGTCCTTAATAAAGGAATATTCTGGAAATGTATACATCCATCATGCACCTTTTTAATAGTAGTATTTTAAAGATATTGCTTATATAAGGACAGTATCATAGTTTATACTATGAAAAACTGTATCGTCTACAAAACGATGAACATCGTGGGGAAACGCTGGACCATCCATATTTTGCTGGAATTATATAAGGGGGAAAAGAAGGAAAAAGGCTTCAACGAGCTCAAACGCAAACTTGGAGGCGTTACCCCTAGAATCCTTTCCGCCCGAATGACAGAACTGGAAAATGAAGGTCTTATTGTAAAGCAAGTGGACAATTCCACAGTCCCCACAAGGTCAGAATATTTCCTTACAGAAAGTGGAGAAGACTTCATAAAAGTTATCCAGGGAATTAAAAAATGGGGTTCAAAGTGGAAATTCAATAACAGCGAATGCGACCGGTCTGTTTGTAAATACTGTGACCTCTAAGTCAACTACCCATCCCATCCCATCCTCCCTTCGGAGTAGAAGCAGGAGCCTTCCACCCTTTGAACATAAGCAAAATTCTCAGGTTTCGTCCCTCAAAAAGGGGACAGTACCCTGGTTCATCGGCATTGAAATTCTTTTATACAAACGAGTAATAAATTACTGTGAAATGAGACATATCACATGCTAAAAAGAAGAAAAATGCTCAGGGAGGCTTTGAATGAATAATGGGGGAACGGATAAAGAAAAAATTGGAACTGAAAGAAAAATTGGAACTGAAAAAAACCTGGATTTTTTTTTCAAGCCCGAGAGTATAGCCCTGATTGGAGCGTCTCCGAACCCTGAGAAACTCTCCCATACGGTTCTGGAAAGCCTCAGGAAAATGGGTTTTAAAGGAAAGATCTATCCTGTAAACCCGGGTTACAGGGAGATTGAGGGGCTTAAATGTTATTCGGCTCCCGGAGAGATTGAGGACAGAATTGATATTGCTATTTTTGCAGTCCCGGCTAAAGCTGTTCTTGAAATTCTGAAAGGGCCTGTCGAAAACATAAAAGGAGCTGTAATTGTCAGCTCCGGCTTTCGGGAAATGGGAGCTGGCGGGAAGAAAATGGAAGACGAGCTGAAAGCTCTTTTAATAGAGAAAGGTATCAGGGCTATGGGACCCAACTGCCTTGGAATATATGACACAGTCTCAAAAGTAGATACATTTTTCATAGAGGGGGAAAAGATAGAAAGACCTTCCAGAGATGGGGTTTCCGTGCTTACGCAGAGTGGGTCTTTTGCCGCTATGATTATGGACGAACTGGCAAATGAGGGTGCAGGCGTTGCAAGGGTTGTAAGCTATGGGAATAAGGTTGATGTTGACGAAAGCGACTGCCTTGAATTCCTTGCACAGGACGAAGCCACAAAGGCAGTTGCCCTTTACATTGAGTCCGTAGGAAATGGGCGGAGGTTCCTTGAAGTTGCTTCCAGCTGCGTAAAAAGAAAACCTGTGGTGGCTCTGAAGGTTGGAAAACGGGAGCCGGGAGCAAGGGCAGCGAGTTCACACACCGGCGCTATTAGCGGGATGTATGAAGCCTATGAAGCCGCTTTCCGGAAAACAGGCATAATAGAGGTTGCCAGTTACGAAGAGCTGAAAGATGCCTGCAAAGTTCTCAACAGGTATTCCCCTGTAGAAGGAAACAGGGTCCTGATAATTACTGACGGGGGAGGGATAGGCATTTCCATTGCCGACTCCTGTGAGGAAGC
>JBFHIK010000223.1:0-4921 GCA_041596555.1 Methanosarcina sp. | reverse complement strand
TTCTTTTAACCAGATCCGGAATGTACCTGAAGATAAGTTATCAGCCTGTCCGGACAGCTTTAATTTCCATCAATTTCATGGTATATTCCCCGACTTGCAATCCCTAAAATTCAAATGTAAAGATAAAAAAGGAGATATAAAAAGAAAATATTGAATATTTAACTCCGGTAAGAAGAAAAAAGATTTTTTTGCACTTTCCGGCGTTTTGTCCAGCTGGAGGCTTGATTAATGTATTTTTACACTTTCAACCTCATTTAACAGAGCTTTTTTGTACCCAATCCGTGATTCTTTTTTAATACCTTGCTGCTCCGGTTTTTTTCGAATTGGAACCTTTATTTGACCTGAAAGCCCGCTCCGGGCATTTCTTGGAATCGGTTTTCCCGCGTACTTCAAATCCGAGGCTGAAACATTCGCCCTTTAGATCATCTATAGCCGTATAAAATCTGCAGTCTTGGCATGTAGGCATTAGGATTACTACCTCCAGATACGTGAAGGCTACCTGGTTCTTGAGTCCCAGATAAGTTTCCCGGATACAACCTTGAAGCTAAAGCCGTCTTCCTTTAAATAAAGGTACAGGGTGTATCCCATAAATAATGTACATCTGTAAATAAAATGTTTTTGGTAGGGAACAGGGTAGGCAGCAAGCGGGTTCAGGAGAAAAATTGCTGCCCCCTCAAGCTTTATATTGAAAAAACAGGAAAGGTTATTCCGGAGAATAACGCAGGAATATTAGTGTGATGTTGTCCGGGTATCTCTCTTAATAATATCTGTGTGTTGTAGGGAGATGCAGTCATATCATGTTTTTTATCATGCCTTAATTCTGTGATCTTCTCATAAATTCTGTGACCTTCTCATAAATTCTGTGACCTTCTCATAAATTCTGTGATCTTCTCATAACTCCTCTTCTTCTTCGAATTCTACATCAAGGACAGGAAGTTCCCTGACATTTCCTTCCCTGTCATAGCAGGTCCAGCTCTCCCTATCGTATGGGCGGCCCGCTATAATATGGCAATTTCCGGTTTTCGAAAAGAGGTGTAAGTCCGCTTTTGAGGGTCTTCGGTTTGCTCCGGGATGGCTGTGAACCGAGCCTGCGGCTTTTACATTAGGCATCATGTAAAGCCTGAGGACTGCATTTGAGTCGCTTGACTCGGTTCCGGGCAGGATAAGCACTTCGGTTATTATTCCGTCTTTCTCCTGCAAAAGCCCGGCAAACTCTTCCGGAGCCATTGACCTGCTAGCTTCAAGGATAAAATCAAGAGTATCACGGGCAATTCCTTTAATCTGCATGCAGAGTAATTATCCTGAAGTGGTATATCTCTTTCTGGAAAGCGAGATCTACAAACTGAGGAATCACTGAAAGGAAAAAAGAAAAAATCCGGGTTCATTTTCCCCATCGGATTTATCTATTATTTCTACGAATCATTATGTAGCATTATATTTCTTACAGGCAGTTTTCCGGAGGTTTTCCTCTCCGGACACAGGGTTTGGTGCAGCACAGGGGGTTTTCGGAATAAAAGACGTTCATTCGGTTTCAGGCTCGGAAAGAGATCCGGAAGAAAATATAGAGAAGAACTCTGAAGGAGATTCTCAAAAGGACTCCGAAAAAGGTAGGGAAAAGGATAGTGACACTCACGCTTCATTATATCAGGAATCGCTTGCAATGCACAGGAGGCTTGAGGGTGTACTTGAAGTTGCAAGCAAGGTCCGCCTCCGTACGATCCACGACCTCAGCGTTGCCTATACGCCCGGAGTTGCTGAGCCCTGCCGGAAAATAAGGGATAACCGCAATCTTGTCTACCTTTACACCCTTAAGAAAAATACAGTTGCTGTTGTAACGGACGGGTCAGCAGTTCTCGGGCTTGGCAACATAGGGCCTTATGCGGCTCTGCCGGTTATGGAAGGAAAAGCGATTATCTTCAAGGAATTTGCCGGCATAGACGCTTTTCCGATCTGCCTCGACACCCAGGACACCGAAGAGGTAATAAAAGCAGTAAAATACCTGGCTCCGGTTTTCGGAGGCATCAACCTTGAAGACATCAGTGCACCCCGCTGTTTTGAAATCGAGGCAAGACTCCGGGAAGAGCTTGACCTTCCCGTAATCCATGACGACCAGCACGGGACAGCCATTGTCGTATTTGCCGGGCTCCTGAATGCCCTTAAAATAGTGAAAAAGGAGCTGAAAGAGCTTAAAATCGTAATCTCAGGGCTTGGGGCTGCAGGAGTTGCAATTTTCAGGTTCCTGGTCCGGGCAGGCGCAGATCCTGCGAAAATTCTTGCCTGTGACAGCAAGGGAATTGTGTACGAGGGGCGAGAAGAAGGCATGAACTATATAAAAGAGGAAATTGCAAAGCTTACAAACCCTGAAAAAATAAAAGGCGGGCTCAAAGAAGCTTTCCCGGGGGCTGACCTTTTTATAGGGGTTTCAGCCGGAGGGATCGTGACCGAGGATATGGTCCGCTCGATGGCAAAAGATGCTATTGTAATGGCAATGGCAAATCCTGTCCCTGAAATCATGCCTGATGCTGCAAAGCGGGCGGGGGCGAGAATTGTTGCTACCGGCAGGTCGGATTTTCCAAACCAGCTCAATAACTGCCTGAGTTTCCCGGGGCTTTTCAAAGGGGCTCTAGGCACCTGTGCAAGGAGAATAACACCTGAAATGGAAATGGCAGCAGCCTATGCCCTTGCAAATGTTGTGACTGTCAACGAGCTTTCCGAAGACCACATCATCCCTGCCCCCCTTGAGAAGCATGTAGTGCCTGCGGTTGCAAAAGCCGTTTCCAATGCGTCATTTGAAAGTTGTGCTGCAAGAAAAAACCTTGAAGATAGTATCTGAGTGATTCAATACAGGATCTGAAAGACTACCGTGTCTGAGATATTCAATACAGGATCTGAAAGACTACCGTGTCTGAGTGATTCAATACAGGATCTGAAAGACTACTGTGTCTGAGATATTCAATACAGGATCTGAAAGACTCATACCGTGTCTGAGAGACCAAAAATTCGGTTGAAAAAGCTCTGTTCACATATCAGAATACTATCGAAGTCCCGGAAAAATAACAGTTGGAAATATCAAAACAGTTCTTAAAGCCAAAAAAGAAAGTGTCAATTGGAGTTTATTCGACCCTGTTCTTTTTAATCTCCTCTAATATTTTCTTCTGTGTCTCTGCGATCTCTTTTAATGTTGCATTGATCTCGGTCAGAATCTCCATCGTGTCCTGTGTAACGATGGTTTCCTGGATTTCCACCAGGCACGTCCCGGTTTCTTCCATTTCTTCCCTTTGTAATTCTCGAAGAACATCTCCCAGGACGCCAAATTCACGGCTCTTTTCGTCGTTTACTGTCTCTTCATCTTCAAGATTCATGCTTCTAACATTGCTGTGAGATATAAATAGATTAGTTTTTTAGCTTTATAGGGAATTTATCAAAATGAGCTTTAAGATATTGAAAACAAATGTAGGATACGGGAAGAACAGGCCAATAATGAATTAATTATATGCAGAACAAAGGTGTATGCAGTAAAAAGGAAAAATACAGGACAAAAGCATATGCATTAAGAAAGAACAGAAGACCCGTCCGCGGTGCTAAAACCTGGTGGAAAAAATGAGCGAAATTCAACGAAAGTTTGATGCTATTTCAAAAAAGTATGATGAACAGAGAAGAAAGTTTATACCCTGCTTCGATGACTTTTATGGAGCAGCGGTATCCATGGCGTCAGTAGATTCTGAAAATCCATGTATCCTGGATATAGGTGCCGGAACAGGCCTTCTATCGGCATTTCTGATGAAAAGATATCCAGACGCATCATTTACGCTTATTGATCTCTCGGAAAAGATGCTGGATATGGCAAAAGACAGGTTCGGAAATAACTCAAACGTAAAATACATTGCAGCAGACTATTCAAAATATGATTTCATGGAAAAATACGATATGGTGGTGTCAGCCGTATCTATCCATCACCTGGAAGACGAAGAGAAAAAGGAGCTTTACGAAAAGAGTTACTCCATACTCAAAGAAAAAGGAGTTTTTATTAACGCCGATCAGGTACATGGGGAAACCCCTTTCATAGAAAATCTGAATAAGAAGACCTGGAGACAGCATGTCGAAAGCAGTGGCTTGCCCGAAGAAGAAATACTGGCAGGTTATGAAAGAGTTAAGCTTGATAAGGATACATGCCTGGACAAGCAGCTTGATTGGCTTAAAGAAGCAGGTTTTTGTGATGTTAGCTGTATATATAAATACTATCAGTTTGCAGTGATTTTTGGGCGGAGACTGGATCAAAATTATAGTTAAAGAAGTTGAAGGAATTGAGGGAGTAGAAGGTTCGATAAAAGTACAGAAAACAGTCTTCCCTCTTTTTTTCAGCCGAATACCCCACAAACTGCCAGGGAATGGAAACTGCCCAGAACCACAGGAAAATATAGCATAATCAGGCAAAGCCGCTTAAAGAAGCCAGCACTATAGAAACAATAACCAGTAAAAAGGACATAAATACAGCCAGTGCAGATCTCTCCATGCCAAAGTTATGTACAAACTTGCCGCTCCTTATATGGTCTATTCTATTATGTGTGGGCCACGGTCAATAAAACCAAAATATCATATAAAAAGCAAATCTTCTTTTTATTTTCATGAGTGTAATTTAAATACAACTGTTGCATTATATTAGATGGGTGGTGGGAAAATATCGTATTGTAAAGGGATCTCTATGAATTGGATGAACATCTTTCATGATCCCCACCCCCAAAATTACTTTTCTGGAATTCTTTCAGATATTATTAGAAACGTGAACTACCCCTCCCTGTCAGGCTAACGCCTGCTGAGGAAGGGGCTTCCTTCGAGTATTTACTTCATTTGAGAATCAGATTCTGAGAATCTAATTCTCATCGGTAAACCTGTTTGTCGAAGATTATCTACGAATTGTAGA
>JBFHIK010000222.1:0-4925 GCA_041596555.1 Methanosarcina sp. | reverse complement strand
TCTTTTGGATAATTTTTTAAAAATTCAACCTCTATTTCTTTTCTTTTTAAAGATAAACTAATTAATTTTAATCTTTGTAAGTTAATATATTTAATGGACTAAGGAGGAATATAGTGGGACTTACTAGCGAGTTTAAAGAATTTCTTTATGAATACAAGGTAATTCCGCTGGCAATTGCTTTGATCATGGGTATCGCATCCACTGCTTTTATAAAATCTTTTGTGGATAACATCGTCATGCCGATCATCACACCTTTTATCCCTGGTGGGGCCTGGAAGACTGCAACCCTTGAAATCGGACCGATAGTGCTGGGCTGGGGTCCCTTTCTGGGAGAATTGATAAACTTCATTATTGTTGCATTTGTGGTCTTTATCATTGCAAAAAAAGTGCTGAAAGAAGAAAAGGTAACCAAAAGGTAACTGGAAAAACGCAGCTGTTTAATATCTCAACACAGTTAAGAATTAGAATTGGTCTATAGTCTAAAGCCTTTCCAGCAGCAAACAACCTGAATTTATCAAACAGCCCACCCTTTTCTTTTCCACTTTTTCCAGATTCAGAATGCCGCTAGTTTCCTTTTTTCTATCCTGGCAACGTTTAAAGGTAGTTGATTCACGATTGAATCTTCCCCGCGTTCTCACCGGTCGCAAGTGACCGGCCTTTCAAAAAAAGCCATGAAAAACAAAAATTGACTTTGCCAGCCGATCTTTTAAGTTTTTCGTGGCCCGATTTATTTGTGAAACCAATTTTCCTGTGAAGGCTTTCTGCATGAGGACATCGAAGAGAGTATTGATTTCAACGGAGGATTGATTTTGAGTTTGCTCTATTTGCATCCTTACCGGTTTTTTTCTGTCGTTCGTAGTTTGTGGCTGCTTTGTGGCCTTTTTTCTTCTTTTTCTTCTTCTTCTTTATTGTCTTTTGGGAAAGGCCGCTCTCCTGCGTCGAGCTTGACAAAAACGACCCGATATGCCTAATACGGTTGTACGGGTCAGAATTCATAATTTAGGATTTCGAGCCAGTAGTTTATGATTTAGTTTATTAAAACTTCATTTATGAGACCAGTTCCCCTGTGAAGGCTTTCTGCTCAACGATGCTTTAAACTGAACTTTATCCTGAACTCTGTACCTTTACCTCTGTTTAACTCAATTTTCCCGTCCATTTGATCAATAAGAATAGCTACAAGCTGCTGATTTGATGACCGAGCGATAACAAAAAGGTTTAATCGAAATTGAAAGGATCAAAAAAGATACGGTGAAAAACATTAGGTGAAAAACATAAGGTGGAAAACATAAGGTGAAAAACAGCAGAAAAATTAGCGTAAGAAGAAACCCAGAGGCGCTGTATCTACTGTATTCCCCAATACAGTCTCTTCGAATACTATGCTCCCCCAAGCATATTGATTCGAAGAAAGATCAGCAACCCCCAGGAGGTTCTTTCATGTGGTAGATTATCCCCTCTTACTTCCCAACTCCAAAATATAATAATAGAATAAGTTATATTAAATTAATTATACAAAAAATTGTTTTCAAGCAAAAAATAGTTTGACGTAAAAAGATTCATGCTCACTATAACGCTTTTCTGATTAAGTTTCAGTTATTTTCAATGGCATTAAAATTTCCAATCTAATATAATGATTCAATTATATCAAAATTTAAAATAAAAATCGGTTTTTCGTGTCGATTATGATATATATATTGATGCTGTCATAGATGTACAGATTAAGGGTAATAGGGTTTCCTCTTAATCTATGGGTTGGATCGCAGGTAGGGCTTGAGAATAGGGACTCAAAACCCTACCATCTACTTCTTAATTAATTTTCTGGAAAAAACTTAATGCTGAAAAATTAATGCTTATAAATGTTTATTCTATTTGTTTGATAAATGTTTATTTTATTTGTTTGCACCCTTTTCTTTGCACCCTTTTCTTTGCATTCTTGCCGGTTTTTTGTTTCAAATTATATTCAACGAATCCAGACCCACTTTAATAAAAGTTAATCCAAATACAATCTGTGCAATCCCCAGAACACGGATGATAGTAAAGTAATACTTGCTGTTTATAAAATATTTTGACCTCTCTACGATCAATGCAACAACTACCTTTGACCCTACAAGAAAGATATAGAAACCAGCTATGAATAAGATTGTAGCCCAGATATGGATGTTAAAACTCTTAAAAATTATTGGCCCGCCTATGGAGAGCCAGAAGACATACGGGTGTGGGTTCCCGAAGTTGACAATAACTCCTTTTTTAAGGGCATCCTTTTTGTTCAGATTTAATTCAACGCTGTCCTTTTTGATTTTCAGCGATTCGATTCCTGAATAAATCAGATATGATGCCCCAAAAAACGCAATGATCCCGATAAAAAAATCAGAATTTGTCAGATGTGAGAGAACAAACAGTACAGCTAAAATTATTGGCAGGTCCGTAATCAAAGGAGATACTGCAACCTTTATTCCTTCCCATTTGCCGTGCTGCAGAGTTTCAGAAATAGTTACAGCCAGCAGGGGGCCCGGAGACATTCCTGCAGCGAGGCCGAGAAATGATCCCATGGCTAAAAATTCAATAATATCCATCATCTGCACTGCCTCATTTATCACATATCAATTCAAAGAACCTGCTGTAAAATCTTCTGAGATTTGAACATATCTAATAATACTACAATGAGGTAGAATAATACATTAATGCCATAAATAATACTTTGATGATATATAATATACGCCGTTTTAGAAGGAATTTCGAGTTTTTAAACCCATATTTTCTGGAAGAAAGGAGGCGCTTACGCCTCGAGCCTCGAAAACAGCACTGCTCCGATCGCGCAGACAAGGGTTGCTAATACTCCTATTATTGCCAGGTCATTATAGATGCCAAACGTACTCATCCCGGCAATGGCTCCCCTCAGGCCGTCAACACCGTAGGTAAGGGGGTCGATCCTGCTTATGAAATAGATTGCTGGGGGCAGGTTTTCCAGGGGGAAGAGGGCTCCGGACAGGAAAAAGATAGGCATGATCAGGAAGTTCATGATCAGCTGAAAGCCGTGCATATCTTTCATTTTTGAGGCTATGGCAAGGCCGAGGCCTGTAAAAAAGATGGCTATCAGGGCCATGAAAATCAACCCCAGCCCAAGGCTAAAAAGGCTGGAAATCCTGAACCCGAGCAGATAGGTCAGGCTAAGCACGATCAGGCCCTGGATCATGGCTATGGTTGCACCTCCAAGGGTTTTTCCGAGCATGATCTCTGTCCTTGAAATCGGCGCTACAAGGGTCTCTTTAAGAAAACCGAACTGCCGGTCCCAGATGACCTCCAGTCCTGAAAAGATAGCCGTAAAGAGAATTGCCATGGAAACTATTCCCGGAGCAAGGAAGTCCATGTAGTTTGCCCCTCCACTGGCTCTGCTATACATGGGACCGAACCCGAACCCGAACGTGATCATGAAGAGGAGGGGCTGTCCGAGAGAGCCCAGCAGCCTGGATTTCGAACGCCAGTAATGTTTAAGCTGTCTGAGCCAGAGGATGTAGATTACCTCAATCAATGCCGGTTCCTCCTTCCCATTCCGCGAATTGTTCTCATTTTATTTCCAGTTTCATTATTCTCATCCCGGATATCCCTGCCTGTCAGTTTCAGAAAAGCTTCTTCTAAGGATTCAGTTTCTGTCCGTTTCCTTATATCTTCTACTGTGCCGGATTCGATTATTTTTCCGTAGTCAATGATTGCAATCTGGTCCGCAATCGACTCGGCTTCTTCCATATAGTGGGTGGTCAGGAAAATTGTCATTTTTCTTTCTTCGTTCAGGTTTTTGATATGGGTCCAGATGGAGTTTCGGGTCTGGGGGTCAAGCCCCACAGTAGGTTCATCGAGGAAGAGAATTTTTGGGTAATGGACAAGCGCTCGGGCAATCTCAAGCCGGCGCTTCATGCCGCCTGAATATTTTTTAACGTAATCTTCCCGCCGGTCCCAGAGCCCGACAATCTCCAGGGCTTTCTGGATTCTTTCTGCCCTTTCTTTTTTAGGTACTTTGTAGACGACTGCATGATATACCATGTTTTCATAAGCCGTAAGCTCTTCGTCAAGGCTGTGGTCCTGGAAAACGATTCCGAAAGATGCCCGGGCTTTGTCCTGTTCTTTAAGCACATTGAACCCATTGATGCTGATTTCCCCTGACGTGGGCTTCAGGACTGTTGTGAGCATTTTAATGGTCGTTGACTTGCCTGCCCCGTTTGGACCAAGAAAAGCAAAGATAGAACCAGTTTCAACATCAAAACTGATGTCTTTTACAGCTGTAAAATCATCGAATTTCTTTGTAAGAGATTTGACTGAGAGTATGTTTTGCATGACAGGACCTGATATGTTTTTTATGGGAAAGATTGAGTTAATGAGTTTTCTTTAACAAAACCTGAACTGCACAGGTTCGGGAAGAATCCCGTGAAATATCAAGGGAAGAAGATGCATTTTTAAAATGCAGTTTGATTGAGAAAACAGATGGCGTTTTTGCAGCCTTCTGCGTAAAGTAAGAATATTCGATCTGGAAATTTCTGCAAATAAGATATGAAAGTAAGCATAAAATGTTTTTTGTGACTGTTAAACAATTATTTGTTTGATTTTATATGGTTTGATTTCTAACCAGAAAGAATTGATTGTATTTAAATTATTTGGATCTTCCAGTAGTTCCGAATAACCCAGGTGCGAAAACCCTGAATCCCGAACATTATTAAATAATTTTTATAATCCAAAAAAGTTCTAATGGATCATGGAATTCATTTTTAATTTCAACTAAAAACGATCCCATGCCAATAAGCACAATAGTTTACTGGGTGTGTCCTTTATTTCTGAGTTCTTTATTTCTGAGTTCTTTATTTCTGAGTTCTTTATTTCTGAGTTCTTTATTTCTGAGTTCTTTATTTCTGAGTTCTTTATTTCTGAGTTCTTTATTT
>JBFHIK010000221.1:0-4946 GCA_041596555.1 Methanosarcina sp. | reverse complement strand
ATGAATCGGATGAGATGAATCGGATGAGATGAATCGGATGAGATGAATCGGATGAGATGAATCGGATGAGATGAATCGGATGAGATGAATCGGATGAGATGAATCGGATGAGATGATTATTGGATATTAGATCTGCTGATAAAAAACTTGACAGGACATACCGAAGATCAACCGGACTTTTTTCCTGAAGGGAGTAAATCTTTGCAGGAAATAAATATATTAGAAAAGAATACCTATACAGCGTTAGACACATGAAAATAAAAGCTATAATTACAATCGCCCTGATAATCTCGGCTGCTTTAATGGCTGCAAAAGTATCGCCAGGAGTTAATACGGAGCAGTTCAGGGAAGGGAAATATATCCATATTAACAGTATGGTTATTGAATTTGATAAGACGGATGCTGATGTCCAGATACAATACCATCTCAGTCCCTTCGCCCAGGTTTACATATTCCTGTTCGGGAGCAGGCATCTTGAGCCTAAAATAGAGGAGATCTTTTTTGATTTTGACAACATAGAGGTCCAGAAGATAGGGAGGACTATTGCCGTAATCCACATAAAGGATATTTCCAGGCAAAATGATGAATATTATCTTCATGACTCCAGAATAATAGGAATGCAGCCTGATGTACTTACCCTTGTTTACCCTGACAGGACCAGAAAAAATATCGAACATGCCAAAGCCACCCCTTATCTTTTTTACAGCTGAAGAGTTTGATCACAAACTTTCAGCGGCTTTCCAAATTTTCAACGACTTTATTAACTACTGTCCTGCATGTTCTTCTGCACCCGCTTCTGTGCCCTTTTACACGATATATTCTGAGCCATCCTCGGAGCCCTTTTACACGATATCTTCTGAGCTTTCTTCTAAGCCCTCCTCTGCGCTTTATTTTGCCATAATTACTTCCCCTGCTCTCCTCTATTCTTACCATCTGATCTCATCATCCATTCTCGCCATCTATAGCGTCATCTAATCGCATTATCTAATTTTTCCCTTTAGTCTATTTACCAGGGTCTCCTTCCATTTCTTACAACCCTGTGTCCAGATTAGACGATTTATTAAAAGTAATGACACATATGAGACATTATGGCCGGGTTTCAGGAACATATATTTAGCAAAAGAAGCCCAATTTTCTTTGATAGCAATGGGAAGATTTATATTAAAATGTCTGAAATGCGGAAGAGAATACGGTCAGGAATACAGGTTAACCTGTGAGGATGACGACTCTCTTTTGCGGGCGGAATACTTTGAAAAAAGGCTTGAGCTCAGAGACCAGCCTGGAATAGGGAGATTTCATTCCTGGCTTCCGATTCAGGAGGAGCTTACCACCGAAGCCGGGCCCATCACGTATAAAAGTGAAGCTCTTGCAAAGGAACTCGGGCTTTCGAACCTTTACATAGGGTTCAGCGGATACTGGCCCGAGAAAGGGGCTTTTATCAAAACCTGCAGTTTCAAAGAACTCGAAGCCCATCCTACGATGCAGCTTCTCAAGGAATCCGGGGGAAAAGCCATTGTCCTTGCCTCTGCAGGGAATACTGGGAGGGCATTTGCTCATGCTTCGGCTCTTACAGGAATAGATGTTTATATAGTGGTTCCTGATTCGGGCATTCCAAAGCTCTGGCTGCCTGAAGAACCGACTGATTCCATTCACCTTATCAGTATGACTCCGGGGAACGATTATACCGATGCTATCAACCTTGCAGGAAGAATTGCAAAACTCCCAGGTATGGTCCCTGAAGGGGGAGCCAGAAATGTTGCCAGAAGGGAGGGAATGGGCACTGTAATGCTGGACGCAGCCGTAACCATAGGAAAAATGCCTGACCACTACTTCCAGGCAGTCGGAAGCGGCACGGGGGGTATCTCAGCCTGGGAAGCTGCGCTGAGACTCAGGGCTGACGGACGTTTTGGCTCCAGGCTTCCAAAACTACAGCTTGCCCAGAACCTGCCTTTTGTCCCCATGTACAGTGCATGGCAGGCAGGAAGAAGAGAGATCATCCCCGAAATTGACATGAAAGATGCAAAGAAACAGATCGAAGAGACCTACGCCACTGTACTTACCAACCGCGCACCGCCCTATTCCGTGACAGGCGGGCTCTATGACGCACTTGTTGAGACGGACGGGATAATGTATGCAGTTACTAAAGAGGAAGCCCTTGAAGCAAAAGCGCTTTTTGAGTCCCTTGAAGGAATAGATATCCTGCCCCCATCTGCAGTTGCGGCTGCCTCCCTGTTGAAAGCCGTGGAAGCCGGAAATGTCGGAAAAGACGACACCATTCTCCTGAATATTGCAGGCGGAGGTTTCAAGCGGCTGAAGGAAGACATCACACTTTTCCAGGTTGAACCTGAAGTTACTGTTCGGGACTCTGACGTTCCGCTTGAAGATCTGAAGATCTGAAGATCTGAGTCCCTCCGGGCTTTTATCGAAGTTCTAAAACCTGTAAGAAAAAAGAGAAAATAAGATTAAAAAAGAGAAAATAAGCTCAAAAAAGAGATAATGAGCTCAAGAAAGAGATAATGAGTTCAAGAAAGAGAAAATAAGCTAAAGAAAGAGATAATGAGCGCAAAAAAGAGAGAATAAGCTCAAGATATATGCACGGTAAGAGGTATGTACGTGGTAAACCCGGAAGAAGAAGTAATAGCAATCATGAAAAAAACAGGTATCGACCTTGCTGCAACGCTTCCCTGCGACCGGATCAAGAACCTGCTCCCCCTGGTCTCGGAAAACTTTCCCGAGATCAAATTGACCAGGGAAGAAAGTGGGGTTGGGATCTGTGCCGGAGCCTACCTTGCAGGGGGGAAGCCCATGATGCTTATCCAGAGCACGGGGCTTGGGAATATGATCAATGTCCTTGAGTCCCTGAACATAACATGCAAAATCCCCCTGCCTATCCTGGCAAGCTGGCGCGGTGTTTACAAAGAAGCTATAGAAGCACAGGTCCCCCTGGGAGTCCACCTGCCGGCAATTCTGGAAGGAGCCGGGCTCGCATATACAATAATTGACGAAGCTGAAAAGCTCTCTCTCCTTGAAAATGTAATCAAAGACGCCTTTGAAAATTCCAGGCCTCACATAGCTCTGGTCTCTCCTAAAGTGTGGGAAGGTTCGGACTGCTGTGCCTGGGAAACCCGGAAGTCCCCGGAGCTGCCGAAGAAAGAAAGGATCTGCAAATTCCGCCTGACACAGAAGGTTCTCGAACCCCGAATGATCCGGAACGATGCACTCTCCGCCGTGGCAGCCGAACTGGATGAAGAAATCACCGTAACAAACCTCGGCGTCCCCTGCAAGGAACTCTACGCTGCCAGAGACCGGGACCTTAACTTTTACATGTTCGGGTCGATGGGGCTGGTCTCCTCCATTGGGCTTGGCCTTGCCCTGCGCACGGACCGGCAGGTTGTGGTCTTCGACGGGGACGGAAGCCTCCTCATGAACCCTAACGCCCTCCTGGAAATAGGGAAGGAAGCCCCGGAAAACCTTGTGATCGTAGCCCTGGACAACGGCGCTTACGGCTCAACAGGCTCTCAGGAGACCTGTGCGCTGCGCTACATTGACCTGGAAATTCTGGCAAACGCCTGCGGGATCCAGAATACGTATAAGGTCAACACGGAAGAGGAGCTCGTATACGTGTACAGGGATTCCCTTTATGCCAGGCAGACATCTTTTATCCATGTGATCCTGAAGCCAGGAAACACAAATGCCCCCAATATCCCCATGAGTCCGGAAGAAACTGCGAAACGCTTCAAAGAAGCGCTGGATACAAAAAAGCTTTGAAAATCGACCTGAAAAATACTTTTTTTGAGTATAGTTTTCATTCGGGTTTCATTTTCATTTATTTTTTGACGAGCCGCCAGACAAGCTGGCGGAGCATTTATATTTATCTGTGAATTGAAAATCGGTTTTCGGGGTTAAGGAAAATATCCTCTTGAACCGGGGGACGTTTCTTAAATAAATTTTGTCTCTCTCAATTACGGTGCCGTTTTATATGTCGCTTTTATCCGACTGGCGGCTTGCCTCAGCCCCGCGCGTCACAGGGAGAGAGAACTAAAGATTTCCTCCTGGGGTTCGGAATAGAACCAAATTAATTCGGATCCACCACTCGCCACTTTTGAGCATTAATTTTGATTTATTTTCTCAAGTTTTATTTTCTCAAGTTTTATTTTCTCAAGTTTTATTTTCTCAAGTTTTATTTCCTCAAGTTTTATATTTTCCAGCTTATATTCTCAAGTTTTGTTTTATTTTATTAAACCTTATTCTCTCCAGCTTATTTTCTCCACAGGTTCCTTGATCCTGAATTTTCCTGAAAGGACCTGTGCTTTAAGTTCTTCTGCGGCTTTTACCGCTCTTGCGCGGTCCGACTGGCGCAGGGTTACTTTGATATCTCTGAGACAGCCTCCGGTTGTACAGCTGACAGTACCAAGGTTTGCGCTGAAGGCTTCTCCTCTGCACCTTGAGATACAGAGCCCGCAGTTAAAGCAAAGTTCGGGGTCGTGTACAGCTCCAGTTTCTTCCTTGCTAACTGCCCCCATAGGGCATGCCTCAGCCACACAGCACACCTTGCAGTCAATACATTTTTCGGGATTGTATTTTACACTCAGGTCTGTGTTATCCCAGACATCCCCATAGGTTATCTCACAGAGAGGGATTCTTCCTGCAAGATCTACAAGCTTGAGTGGGATCTGGCTGTCCGGCTTAAGGATATTTTCGAGCATTTCCCGGGAAAGGACAGGGATGGGAACTGCCCAGGTGTTGATGATTTCGGGGCCTGCTGAGGTTACAAATCCTCCCATGTATTCAGGGGTCATGTCATGAAGGTCTGCAAAACCCGTAAGGTTGGGATTATCCGGAGCACTGCGGGTACCCTGACCCGTAACAAACCCTTCGGCTCCATTGATAAGTACTCTTGTCCCGATTCCTATTGTCTCGAGTTTGGGATCGTTTTGAATTGGGTT
>JBFHIK010000220.1:0-4982 GCA_041596555.1 Methanosarcina sp. | reverse complement strand
GACCAAACCATCCTTTCAGGAAGTGTCACTTCCGGGACCCTGAACATTGAAAAAATAGAAATTAAAGCTCTTACCTCCATCTACAGGGAAGAGAACCCGAAGTGCCCGGAGTGCGGAAAACACATGAAGTCTGCAGGTCAGGGCCAGGGGTTCCGCTGCAAAAAGTGCGGGACGCTCTCCCTTTCAAAAGTAAAATGTGAGACAGAGAGAAACCTTGAACCAGGGTTCTATGAAGTCCCCCCCTGTGCCAGGAGACACCTCGCAAAGCCGCTGGCAAGAGAAAAACGCCAGGATATAAGGCTTCATCCTGCGCGGTAAGAGGGAAAGCTGCAAACTTAAATTGCCCAGATCTTTATGCCTGTGCCCACCTTTCCCTCAATCCGATAAACGCGTGATAAACGCGTTATAGTTCCGGCACAGGCGGAACTTTTCTTTTATGCTCGTTTCTCTCAATGCGCCTGGTAACAGAGCTGAGCTGCTCAGCAGAAACCCCTACATCATTCAGAATTTTTTCGGACTCAGCGCCTTCTTCAAGCATCCTGAGCACCTCATCTACCTTCACGTAAGAAATACCAAGTTCTGCTTCATCGGTCTGGCCTGCCCATAATCCTGCGGACGGTTTTTTGGTAATGAGAGGTTCCGGAATTCCGAGCCTGCGGGAAAGCTCCCATACTTCAGTCTTGTAAAGCCCGCCTATAGGTTCAAGGTCAACACCTCCATCCCCGTACTTCGTGTAATAGCCAAGAAGAAGCTCGGTTTTGTTCCCTGTCCCGATGACCATGCGGTTCAGCTGGTTTGCGTGGAAGTACAGAAGGGCCATCCGGGTTCTTGCCTTCAGGTTGCCCCTGGTGAGCCTGTCTGCAGATCCACTCTCAGGAACAGAAGCCATGAAAGCCGAGACAATTCCCGAGATGTCAATTGTCCGATACTCAATCCCGAGCCAGTCGGCAAGAGTTTTTGCATCTTCGCTGTCAGCAGCAGGGGTAAGGCTGCTTTCGGGCATATGAATGCCAAGAACCCGGTCTTTTCCCAGAGCTTTTACAGCAAGAGTTGCGGCAAGGGCAGAGTCAATTCCCCCGCTAATGCCTACAACTGCCCCATTTACACCTGCTTTGCCAGTTTCATTTCGGATAAAATCAATAATCCTGTTCTGTGCTTTTTCAAGGTCCATGCTTTTAAATTCCTGGAATTTTGTGAATCGTATGAATTAAGGCATATGAAATGCGGTTATCTCGAAGTTCAAAATATAATTTAGATTCTAGTTCGTCGGAAGGTATGAATCATGTAAGGTATGAATCATGTAAGGTATGAATCATGTAATATCTAAAAGGCTAATTAAGGTTGTATAAAACAGTTTTATACACAGATGCTGTAAATATATTAACCTTCCAGAGAAAACAGAGTTAAGGGTAAACTTATTTAATAAATAGGGAATATAGAAGCTTTATAATCCGGACATAATAATATAAATACGTGAGTATTCAAAGTACTCAATAATTGCCCATCAATTGAGTATCCTGGAATCCGGATGCTAAAGGTGCCTTTGCTGGCGAAAGTACATTTTAGGGGAGTGCAAGAAATAGCTGGACATCGCCAGACGAGGACTTGCGGATACAGATTCAATGCACGGAATGGTCCAGAGTAAATGCGCATACAGGACAAATTTTCCCGGATGACAGGCATTAAAATAAAAAGAGCATATAATAATAGGAAATAGATATTCCAGAATTACACGATCCGGAAAAATCGGGAAAAACCCGGTATCCGTTCATTTTATTTCATTACCACATAAAAGTTCATTACTACATAAAAGTTCATTACCACATAAAAGTTCATTACCACATAAAATTACAACCAAAAAGACAACTATTTTCGGGATGACCCATGGAAGAAATACAGTTGAAGGTTGAAAAGGCATATCCTATAGACCTTGGAAGAGGAATTATCCGGCTTGACCCTACAGCGCTACTGAAACTTCAGCTCTCTCCCGGTGACATTGTGGAGATAAAGGGGAAGAAAAAGACCACAGCAAAGGTATGGAGAGCAGACAGGCAGGATTGGGAACAGGGAATCGTGCGCATTGACAATTTCATCCGGCAAAACGCCGGAGTTTCCATAGGGGAAAAGGTGACCATTAAAAAGGTCGAAGCCCCGGAAGCAAAAAAGATTATTCTGGCACTTCCGGAAAGCATGACCCAGGGTGGGCCTGAACTGCAGTTTGGGGAACATGCAAATGAAATCATAAAGAGGCATATCCTGAAAAGGCCTGTGTTCAGAGGGGACATAATTCCAATTATAAACTCAATGTCTCAGCCAATGACTGAGTCCCTGACAACAAGCCAGGTAATTCCCCTGGTTGCTGTTGAGACGGACCCTGCAAACACCATTGTTCTGATCACAGAAGCAACAATTATTGAGCTCCGGAAAAAACCGGTACAGGGCTACGAAAAAGCAACAAGAGGCGTTACCACCTATGAAGATATAGGCGGGCTGGGACAGGAGATCATGCGCGTCCGGGAAATAATAGAGATGCCGATGAAACACCCGGAACTCTTTGCCCACCTCAATATAGAGCCTCCAAAGGGAGTTATCCTCTACGGCCCACCCGGAACCGGAAAGACCCTGATTGCAAAAGCCGTGGCAAACGAATCGGGAGCAAGCTTCCATTACATTGCAGGCCCTGAAATCGTGGGAAAGTTCTACGGAGAAAGCGAGGAAAGGTTAAGGAAGATCTTTGAAGATGCTACCCAGGACGCACCTTCAGTTATTTTCATTGATGAAATCGATTCCATTGCCCCAAAAAGGGAAAACGTAACAGGGGAAGTGGAAAGGCGAGTGGTTGCCCAGCTCCTGACCCTTCTTGACGGGATGGAGGAAAGAGGGCAGGTAGTGGTTATAGGGGCTACTAACCGTGTGGATGCAATTGACCCCGCACTCAGGAGACCCGGCCGCTTTGACAGGGAAATCCATATTGGAGTGCCGGATACCAAAGACAGGTACGAGATCCTGCAGATTCACACCCGGGGCATGCCAATTGAGAAAGACGAAGAAACCAGGACAACCGGGCCCGAAGCTGAAGCCGAAATCGAAGCTGAAACTGGAATCGAAGTAGAAATCGAAGCCGGAACCGGAATCGAAGCTGAAATAGAAATTGATGAAGCTTCCATAGAGCAGGAAAAGAAAGAGGAGCCGAACCCGTACCTTATGTACCTGGCTGAGAGGACGCAGGGCTTTGTGGGGGCGGATCTTCTGGCTCTCGTGCAGGAAGCAGCAATGCGCTGCCTCAGAGAAAGCCTGCCTGACCTTGACCTCGAAAAAGAAACAATTCCTCCTGAAAGGCTGGAAAAGATTGTTGTAACTAAAAAGAACTTCGAAGATGCCCTGATGGAAGCCGAACCCTCAGCTCTGAGAGAGATCTTTGTTGAGATGCCTTCGGTTGGCTGGGACGATGTGGGAGGCCTGGATGAAGCAAAGCATTCTATTGTTGAAGCTGTCGAGTGGCCTATTAAAAACCCGGAAAAGTTTGTCCAGATGGGCATAAAAGCTCCAAAGGGGATCCTGCTTTACGGCCCACCAGGGACGGGAAAGACCCTGATAGCGCAGGCTGTTGCCAAAGAGTCAAACGCCAATTTCATAAGCGTCAAAGGGCCGGAGATGTTTTCGAAGTGGCTTGGAGAGTCGGAAAAGGCCATTCGGGAAACCTTCAAGAAAGCCAGGCAGGTTGCTCCCTGTGTTGTCTTCTTTGATGAGATCGATTCCATTGCTTCTATGCAGGGTATGGATACGGACAGCCGGGCTTCGGAAAGGGTACTCAACCAGCTGCTGACTGAAATGGATGGGCTTGAGATTCTCAAAGACGTGGTCATAATTGCCGCAACAAACCGCCCTAACCTGCTTGACCCTGCAATCATCCGCCCCGGGCGTTTTGACAGGCTGGTTTACGTTGGGGCACCTGACCGTAAGGGCAGGATGAGAATCTTTAAGATTCACACAAAAAATACCCCTCTTGCTGAAGACGTGGACATTGAGAATCTTGCCAGTATAACAGAAGGATATGTAGGTGCTGACATAGAAGCAATATGCAGAGAGGCTGTAATGATTGCCCTCAGGGAGAACTTTGACATCGAAAAGATTGAGATGAGGCATTTCAAAGAGGCCCTTAAGAAAGTAAAACCCACAATTAATGAGAACATTGCTCAGTTCTATGAGAAGATAGAGGAGCAGTTTAAGGGAGGTCAGAGACCGGTAGAGACAGCTGCACTTGTGGGATACAGGTAAGAATTTAAATTAGTAACTCTTAAAAGGGAAGAGTTTATAAAGAAGATAGTTTCAAATTGAATAAAATATCAAAAGTAAAGGTATTAAAACCAAAAAGCCAGCTTTACCCAAATTCCGCATAACACTGAGCACGGAGACAAGATAATAATGTCGAAAGTATTTGCAAGAAACCTCCTCTTCAACAAACAGGTGATGGCTACCGACGGAACGGAGATAGGAACGCTGAGCAACATTGTAGTTGAAATCAAAGGAGGACATATCATTGACCTTGTGGTCAGCCCCAATCCAACCTTTGATGTATCAAGATACAAAAAAGAAGATAACTATATCCTGATTCCTTTCGACTCCGTAAGCGCCATCAAGGACTATATTATAATAGACAAAATGAAAGCAAGGGCATGAATTGAAAAAGGGAAGGAAAGAATTTGTTTCCTTTCTTTTCCTTTAATTTCCTTTCAGATCCTGTTTTCGTTTTCATTCTACATTTATTTCAGCCCAGAGGAACTCTTCGTTTAATTCTTGCGATTCTATCTCTGGAAACACAATTATAATCCCGGTTTGTTTTAATCTAAGGAACTATTCTTTTAATTCTGAACTTTTTTAATTCTGAACTTTTTTAGTTGAACTTTTTTAGTTGAACTTTTTTAGTTGAACTTTTTTAGTTGAACTTTTTTAGTTGAACTTTTTTAGTTGAACTTTTTTAG
>JBFHIK010000219.1:0-4984 GCA_041596555.1 Methanosarcina sp. | reverse complement strand
ATCCTGCCTTATATAAAGTCAAAAGCATCCTGCCTTATATAAAGTCAAAAGCATCCTGCCTTATTTTTTCGTGAACGTCCCCTGTAAAATATATTCATTTTGCATCTTTTATACTTGAGCAATAACCCTGCTAAAAACCGACCTGAAAATTAGACCTCAGGGAAGAACACTGATTTGCTGTTGAAGCTGCTCTACGATTTTCTTCGCTGCTGTATTTTCTGCCATGTTTTTCAAAATTAGATGTTTATCGTTAAAAAACCGGATTGACGAGAATTCCGGGTTTAAACAGAGGGATAGGGTCTTAAAATGAGAAAAAGGAATAATCGGGGAACATAACCTGAAAAGAAATCTACAGGAAATCGGGTTAAAAAAGGAAAATGAGAATTCCGGATTTGAACTATCCTGATGGATAAAGCCGGAATCCCGGGTTTCAGATAAACACGATGAACAGCAAGTAGGACACCGTCATCATTGCAAGGGACTGCTTGAGCCCTGAAGATAGATTTCCCGAACCCATTTTCCCTGCAACCAGCCCTGATCCAAAGCCCTGTAAAAGAGCTGCATGGAAGAAGAGGAGGGTATACTCCTTCAGATTAAAGCCTCCCATAGACATTGCCGGATTGCTGGAACCGTCGAGGGCAGGGAGGAAGAACGCAGCAAGCACATATACTATGATCAAGAAGACGCAGAATGTCACAAAGATGATGAAGACATAGATAAACATCTCTGCAGCACGCTCTTTTTTGAGGCTTTTCTCAATATCGGCATCATCTGCAACTGTACTGATAACCTGGTGAATATTCCCTGTGGATTCGCTTGCTTTGGCTATAAGGGACAGGCTTCTCCGGGTCATGTTAGTCCGTACCCTGGCTTCAAAACGTTTCAAGGCTTCTACGAGGTTTGAGTTCCAGCGGATATCCGCAACCGTAGCTTTGATTTCGGATTTCAGCCTGCCCATATTTGACTGAGCTGTAATACCAATGGCATCGGCAAGTAGAATCCCTGTCCCGTTTATACTTGCAAGCCTTTTAAGGAACTCCGGGATCTGGTCCTCAATCTGCCTGACCCTCCGAATTTCAAGTTCATGGAAGATGATGTAGGGAATGAAAAGGACAAGAATGGTTACATAGACATAGTCGTCAAGGGTAGATGCAGTTTCAACAAACCCTCCATAGTAAGGCATGTGTTTCATGAAAGAAGAAACAAAGTACCCGAGCGCAATGGGAGCGCTTATTATAAAAGAATATGTTGGATTGTTACGCATAGTTCTTATAGGGTGCAGAAGCACACTTTTGACCCTGGACACATTTTCATAAAACTCCATCTTCTGAAGCAGTTCCTCATCTTTTTCTGTTATTGGCTTTACCCTGACATCACTGAAAGAATCTTGCTTAATTCCGGAGATTATCTCCTTTGGCAGCTTTTCCACATCTCCTGTAAGCATATCCAGGAAGACCAGGAAGATCATTGTCCCGAAGGGAATTACCCCATATACCAGGAGATAGAGTTGGGTAGGTCCCCCGTTATCGATCATATTCATGACAACGAGGATAACCATCAGGAACAGAGGAGCCACAACGAATACGGTAATATAAACCTCTGCGAGGAGCCCGAGGGTCTCAAGGAAATGCTTTTGTTCCTTGTTTGCATTGGATTTATAGACGTCAGTCTTGTTTTTCAGGTAAAGGGTAACGTCTCCTCCACTGGATACTACTGAAATCAGGCCGTCTATAAGGTCTTTAAACTGTTCAGACGGCGTCCTGTCGGCTGCGTCCCAGAGGGCATCCTGAAGGTCTTTTCCAAAATATTCTATGTCCCTTATAATGTATCCGAATTCCCTTGAGGTCGTCCCGTAGATGTGGGGATACTTCGAAATCGACTTCATGATTTCAAAGATAGTCATGCCCCCGCCCCTCTGCATAACATAGAGAAAAGCTGTTGCATGGGGCATTGTTGCATTGATAGCTCGCTTCCTGCTATCAGATTTCATGGACGGGTAGGCCATAATAAGCCCGTAGGTAAGGGCAGCGATCATCGAGAAGAACAGGAAGCCCCCTATAACCGTAAAGATGGAGTGAAGGTGCTCTCCGATAAGTGCAGGAATATCAAATGTTCTGGTTACCCTGTCAGAAATGCCAAATGTCGAAACAATAATTTCTGGGGTTAGACCCCTGAAAATCAATGCTCCTATCAGTAAACCTGAAAGCCCGCCGAAGATTCCTGCAAGCAGGGAAAATAAAATTGCAGTTGAGACATACTGTTCCACGGGCAGGGGAATCTGGGCTTGGCGAAGCTTTACCCTTAACAGGGAATATTTTTCATCTTTCTCAAGGATTTTTTCTCCAAAGATCCTGAATGCCATGGTATTTATAGCGTTCATGGATACCCCCATTAAATGCGGTGCAGTATCATATCACACAAGGTATCGTTTCCAATCGCTTCCATTACAATCTGAGGGTTTGTGGCATACATATGCACTACCAGGGAAACACTAACATAATCACGGATCTGTTTTGCTGTCATGTAGGCAAGGATCTGTTCCCGGTTTTTAAACTCAATAAAGAGCTTATCAGGGTTCCACCCCCTTGCTTTCATAATCTCATTTAGCACATAGGAATCCCCGGCCCGCTTGTAGGTGTCATGCACCGGTTCCCAGCGGTAAAAATCATTGATCCTGAGACTTCCGGTCCTTGCATCAAGCCCTGTAATCTCTACAATTGATTTGGTTCTCCTTACCCTGTTTTCATTGACATAGGTCTGCATCTGGATACAGATAACTCCAAGGGCCTGCATCATCACGTGTGGGACATTGATTGGTTCATTTTCAAGCCTGTTAACCACAGTCTGCACATCGCTTGCATGCATTGTCGAATAGGTGGTGTGCCCTGTTGACATTGCCTGGAAAAGGGTAAGAGCCTCCATTCCCCGGACCTCTCCCACAAGGATGTATTCCGGGCGCTGCCTGAGGGCGGCTTTCAGGAGTTCGTACATGGACACCTCTCCGGTACCGCCTACAGTGAACGATTTCCTGGTTGCTCCTGCGATCCAGTTGTCGTGGTGGAGCATGATTTCTCTTGTATCTTCAATGGACACTACCTTTGACAGCCTTGGGATGAAAAGAGAAACAGCGTTCATAAGGGAGGTCTTGCCCGAAGCAGTACCTCCTGCAAAAAGTACACTGATGTTGTTTTCAATGGCGATCCAGTAGTAAGCCATCATCTCCATGCTGCATGTCCCATACCTGATAAGGTCTATCGGGGTTATGGGGTCTCCTTTGAATTTACGGATAGTATAGGAACTGCCCCTTGTTGTGATCTCTTTTCCAAGGGTTGCCTGAATCCTTGAACCGTCTGGAAGAGTTGCGTCTACAATCGGTTCCCCTATAGAGATATGCTTGCCACTCCTCTGACAAAGCTTGACAACCAGAGAGTCCAGTTCCTTTTCCCCAAAATGGACATTGGTTACGATGTTATTGTGCTTTCTATGGTAGAGGTAGATGGGGATCTCAATACCTGAACAGGAAATATCTTCAATATTCGGGTCCCTAATTAGCGGATTTATCCTTTCGTACCCGATGAAATTTCTCCTAAGGAAATACATTATTTTGTGAATCGAGGAAACTTCCAGGGTACTATAATACTGATCAAAAAGCCTCATGCTTCTGTTAATGAGACTGACGTCCTTATCCTGTCCGGATATTATATCTTCCTGAGTAAGAACATCTTCCAGATTGTCCTGGATTCTCTCAAGAACAGCTTTTTCATAGGTCGTGAGGGTGGGCTCAACAGCATAATAATGTTTCATCTCCACGTTTTCAATTATACTGATAAAGGCGTAAGGCTCCTCCACCCAGTAACGTTCGATTTCAATAAATCCGGCAGGAATTTCATATTCTAGAAGCGGACCGCAGGTTTCAGGATCATATGGGGGAAGAACCCGGATTTCTTCATCCTTCAGACTCCGGACGATTTCTGCAAACTTCTTTTTTGCTCCTTCAGGGGTTTTTACTTCATTAAATATCTCTTTAAGTCTAGCACTTAATTTTTCGCCTTCTTTTACCCCAATTATGTCGCGGCCCAGATCCTTCATATTCTCAGCGAATCCGGACTTTTTCTTAATTTTTGCTTTTTTGGGACTTGTTTTAGTTTTACTTGACTTTTTGACTTTTTTGACTTTTTTATCCTTTATTGTTTCCTGAGAATTATTTGAATTATTTATATTTATCTCCTCAACTCCACCTTCGTAATCTCTGCTTTTCTCATTATGAGGTCCAATAGGAGGGAAGATACCTTTTTTTTCGGTTTCATTAATCAGTTCGACTTTCTTCTCAGGAGCAGTTTCTGCAGAACCCGCGTGTTTTGGTTTAAGAGTTTCTTCTGTATAAACGGAGGGTTTTGGTTCAAAATCCCCTCTTTCTTCCTTATTGATGGGTTTTTGATTTCCAGCTGCTTCTACAAAAGGGGGGGTTTCCGATTCGAGTTTATTTGTCATGCCCTTTTTTGTCTCAGTTTCCGGAGACAAATTATCAATTTGAACATTTTTGAGCACAGATTTAGTTTTCCGACTTTCAATCTTGAGTTTCATATCCGGAAGGTCGACAATCTCTTTTTCTTTATTTTCATTTCCTGTATTATTAATTCCCGAAGCTTCCTGAATAATATTTTTCATATCCCTGTTATTGTTATCAGCCTGGAGTTTGTTAATGTAATCTGTGTTCAGAGTATCTCCAGAAGATGTCTTTTTTACAGGTACCTGTAGAAGACAGGATTTCCCTGCCTGAACATCGTTTTCCTCGCCTTTATGCATATTCTTGTCTGGTTTTTCTGAGTCATCAGGAGATTTCTCGTTTTTGGAAACCATAGAAGCTCGCCCCACCAAGGATTTGTCCCCTCTCAAAGTTCATTATCAGTATATAATAATGTATTACTAAAAGTTTAAATTTTATTAATAAGTAGTAATGACTTTTTAGTATTATTAGTTATAT
>JBFHIK010000218.1:0-4990 GCA_041596555.1 Methanosarcina sp. | reverse complement strand
GACCTAAATATCTGGATGCCTATCCCGGCAAAATAATAATTTTTTATAACTGATTTATTCAGAGACTACGGTTTCTCATTTTTTTCGATTACATTTATACAACAGATGTATGAGATACATCAGTATAAAATAACAAAGATAGGTAGAAGGATAAGAGCATAAATTTACTCCAAAAGCCGTTTTCTTCCAGAAACAAATCTCAACTTCAAATTTCTACTGTCCATAACTATGCTTATTTTTATTCCCGGTGATTTCAAACAAAAATCATTTTTGATACTCAATAGTCAATTTGAGTGTCAAAAACAGTGTACCGAGTGATCTATTTCAAAGTTCGATTTTAAAAGCCTGCCCAGGGGACTATAAATCGATAGCATGTGGACTCGAAATAGGGGCTTTTAAAAAAAATTAAGAGCGCATAGATTAAAATGGATTTTCGTACATAAGGAGTAAAAACAATTAAGATTATTCAATGTGATTTTTTCTGATCATATCTCAGTAAAATTGGGGGGGGATGTGAACATTAATAAGAACAGTTTACCTGAGTATAGGTGCCCTATTGTCGAAGGTTTACCTGAGAATAGGTACCCGATTGTCGAAGTTTCCAATGTCAAGAAAAATTATATTCTTGGAGCCATGGAGGTTCCGGTACTCTCAGGTATTAACCTTAAAATCGAAAAAGGAGAATTACTGGCTATTATGGGCCCATCGGGATCGGGGAAAAGTACCCTTATGAACCTGATAGGCTGCCTTGACAGGCCTACGGAAGGACAGGTCCTTATAAGGGGAAGGAATCTGCACAGCATGTCAGATGAAGAGCTTGCTCGTCTCAGGGGACTTGAGATAGGTTTCGTTTTTCAGACTTTCAACCTTGTTCCTCGCCTGACCGCTTTTGAGAATGTTTTGCTCCCGACTTTTGCCAATTCGAGGAGCATCGATCCACGAAAGCGTGCAACGGAACTCCTGACACTTATGGGGTTGCAGGACCGTATGCATCACAGGCCAGGAGAGCTTTCCGGAGGCCAATCTCAGAGGGTCTCAATTGCAAGGGCACTCAT
Organism: Methanosarcina sp.; assembly: GCA_041596555.1. Taxonomy (GTDB): domain Archaea; phylum Halobacteriota; class Methanosarcinia; order Methanosarcinales; family Methanosarcinaceae; genus Methanosarcina. Next base: position 3,935 of record JBFHIK010000218.1, on the reverse strand, counting down.
CAATGACCCTTCAATTCTCCTTGCTGATGAGCCAACTGGAAACCTGGACTCGAAAACAGGTTCTGAGATCCTGCAAATATTCATGGATTTGAACAATGAGGGAAGAACAGTAGTAATAGTTACACACGACCCTGAGATTGCAAAATATGCTGATAGGGTTGTCCTGGTAAAAGATGGGGAAATTCAATATAACTAAGGTGGGGAATAAATGGAATTGATTAAAGAGCGTATTATTGCAGCTTTTTTTTCTTTGCTTCTGATAGCTTCTGTTTTTGCGTCTCCGGCTTCTGCAGCCGTAGGGAGCGCAAACCTGAAAGTAACGATCGTCGAAACAAATCCTTATCCTGCAAAGATAGGAGAATACCTGACTCTGACCATACAGGTGGAAAACGTCGGAGGGGACAAAGCCGATAACGCAGACATCGAAATCGTCCCTGAGTATCCTTTCACTCTGGATTCAGAAGCAAACACTATCCAGAACATTGGAGCTCTCAATCCTGGAAGAACTGCTACAAAGGAATTCTATCTGTATATTGATAAAAATGCCCAGAAAGGGGTCCGTTCAATTGATATACGCACCAGAACTGGGGAAGGCAATCCCTGGAGTGAGAAGAGTTTTGATATAAGGATAGGTACTGAAACCTTTGCCAGCAAAGGTACTGTTGAGCTTGCAGAAATCGTCTCGTCTCCTGAAATCTTTATGCCTGGAGATAAGGGTACTGTCACAGTAACCCTCCGAAACACAGCAACAACGCCTACCGTTACTATTGATGGAAAAGACTACGATACCAATGCAAGAATTCAGGCTGCGGTTTTGAAACCTCTATCTGACGGAATAACGGTTAGTGAAGCTCCATATTATGAAATGGGGCTTGTGGGCCCGGGAGATAGTATCAAGTTGACCTTCAATGTAGAGGTTGAAGATGATGCGAGAGAAGGAATTCACAATTTTGAACTTGCAATTGAGGGAAACTCCTTTGATTACAACAGCAAGAAGAATATTCCGCTTAAAGTGGATTCTTCGAATATAAAAGTCATTCCTTCAAAGCCACTACGGATGGTAGATGGGACAGCTACTGTGGAGTTTGATGTAGCAAATACCCACCCTAACGAGCTTAACTCTGTCAGCATAAGACCTGAAGCTGAAGGTATAAAGTTTTACCCTGCAGAATACTTCATAGGACCTATGGATCCTGACGAGCTTTTCACAATAGAGTTTGATGCAATGATAGACAACTCGGATGTCATTAAGGACGATTCGGGATCCATAATTATGAATGTAACTGCAAACTACAACAATGGGATTAACAGGCATGAAAATGTCGCAGGTAACCTGAAACTTGAAACTGATTCCCAGTCTCCTGGGAATAGCTCTACAGCTGCAATTGCGGGTGGACTTCTTTTGGTCTTTATCCCTGCAGCCTTTCTAATCTACAGAAAGAAAAAACAATAAGCAGATGATGATTGGCTAATTATCATATTTGGGGGTAAAATATGATACAATTTGTACAGGCAGCCCGTATTGCTTCTGGAAGTATACGCAGCTCCAAGCTTCGGTCTGCACTCACAACACTCGGAATTGTGATAGGTGTTGCAGCAGTAATCATAAACGCGTCGCTTGGAGCCAGCTTTAATCAATTTTTTACAGATGAGGTCACCTCTGTAGGCTCAAATTTTATAATTGCATATAGTGACCAGCCAAACCTCTTCTATGAAAGTGAGCTTGGAATAATTGAAAATACTCCCGGAATTTCCGGAGTATCTCCCAGGAAAATAATATCTGGGGAGATTAGCTTTCTTTCAGATACTAAAAGCGTGAGCATTGTGGGTGTAAATGGGGACTTTCAGGAAATCCAGGGAATTAAGATGGAAGAGGGAAGTTTCCTGATTGATAAGGACATTTACTCTGCTGTTCTTGGGTATGACCTTGCAAAAGAGGAATTTGGCAGGAGTATCTCTCATAGAAGCAATATTGATATTGCATTTCGGCAGGAGGACGGCACGCTTGTAAGGAAAAGCTTCAAAGTAAAAGGGATTCTGGAGGATTCAAAAGAAACTATTGTAGGGGGAGATGGCAGTACAGACATGATAGTTTATATCCCCATTTCTACCTTGAATGAGATGACCGGAGAACAGGACTATGGAGCTTTCTTTGCGATGGCAGAAAACTCTGAGAATATCCGGGATGTTTCAGATGAAGTGGATAGAAGGCTTGCTCGAAACTTTGGAATTCCTGAAAGGGATATTGATGATGAAGACGCAAAGCCTTATACCATATTCAATCAGGTAGATGTCCTTGAAGAGACCGGAGCATTAGGAGATGCCTTAAGCTCTTTCCTGCTTGTCCTTGCTTTAGTCTCACTATTCGTGGGTTCGATAGGGATCATGAATATCATGCTCGTAACAGTTACCGAACGTACAAGAGAAATTGGTATAATGAAGTCCGTAGGTTACAGCAGCTCCAATATTCAATCCCTTTTTTTGCTGGAGTCCGTGATGGTCAGCGTCTTCGGGGGACTGATGGGGACTGCAATAGGCGGGTTTGGAGCTTACATCCTTGAAACTGTCCTCAAACTTCCACCGGTTTTTCCATTCAAGTTAATAGAAATTGGGATTCTGGTTTCGGTCATTGTAGGTGTAGGTGCAGGGATGTATCCCGCAAGAAAGGCGGCAAGCATGAATCCTGTGGATGCCTTAAGGTATGAGTAAGGGTCTTTCAAGTTTGAAAAAAATGACCCTTATCTTTTCATTTTTCAGCATCTTTCGGCTTTATTCATTTCCAGCTTTTCGTTTCCAGCTTTTCTTTTTCAGTTTTTCCTTTCCAGTTTTTTATTTTTAGCCAGCTCAATTAAAAATTGAAATTATTAAACGATACCACGGAGATATGCTCAAGTTTGACAACATACTTGAAGAAAGCATTTAAAAAATTTAAAACGTTTGTCGATCAAACTAATTCTTTTGCAGATTTTATATTACAAAATAATGTGGATAACAAACACTTAAAGCTTAAAACCGGGAAATATTGATATTGTACAGTACAGTAGAATAATACATCTAAAGTTATAACAATGGTGGAGTGGACATGCAGACTAAAAAACTCGATCATGAAGTTTCGTCTTCCGAAGGTTCGAATCCGGAAGCAGGCAAAAGTAGTGGAACTGAAGAAAAGATGCCACCAGAAGAAAACCTTTTTGCTTCTGATAAAACTTCAGACAAAAAGCCATTTAAGTGTGAATTGCCCCGTTCAAATCGCCCGGACAGCGGGGCCGGAGGAGACACTTTGCAAAAAGGACCTCCGGTAATAGAGGTAATCGATGTCAAAAAGAGTTATATTCTGGGAAATATGGAAGTCCCCATTCTCAGTGACATCAACCTGACAGTACGGGAAGGAGAATTTCTTGCTATAATGGGTCCTTCAGGGTCCGGAAAAAGTACACTTATGAACCTCATAGGTTTTCTCGATAGACCTACAGAAGGGAAAATCATGATTAAAGGCCTTGATATCAATACACTATCCGATAAGGAGGTTGCCAGGCTCAGGGGACTTGAGATTGGCTTTATGTTCCAGACCTTCAACCTGATTCCAAGACTTACAGCTCTTGAAAACGTTGAACTGCCCACCTATGCCAACACAAGAGAGGGTGTAGATACGCGCAAAAGGGCAAAAGACCTTCTTAAAATGGTCGGGCTTGAGGACCGCATGCACCACAAGCCAGGTGAACTTTCAGGAGGGCAAGCACAAAGGGTAGCTATTGCCAGAGCTCTAATCAATGACCCGGCAATTCTCCTTGCGGATGAGCCCACAGGAAACCTGGACTCCAAAACAGGTTGCGAAATCCTCGGCATGTTTACCAGACTTAATGAAGAGGGCAGGACTATCGTGATGATTACACATGATCCAGATATTGCGAAGTATGCTGACAGGATAGTGCTCG
>JBFHIK010000217.1:0-4994 GCA_041596555.1 Methanosarcina sp. | reverse complement strand
GATTAGACACGTTTTCCGGTATCAAGGGGAGTATTTCTCTGTTCGGGGGGGTATTTTTCCCTTTCTCCTTTTTCCGTTCTTCTTTCTCCTTTCTTCTTTTTTCTTTGGCATGAAAGTATCCCGATGCTTTCATTTTTTGTGCCTGTAATTCAGGAATTTCATGTGCGTTTTTTCTATTTTTCACACAACCGCCTTCCGGAACTGATATGTCCCGAGGAGAACCATGATTCCGGCTCCGGCTGCGAGTCCAAGGATTCCGTACACAGGGATCGTTCCTTCAAACAGCATTCTTGTACTGTCTATGGCATAGCTTACCGGGTTAAGTTTTGCCATTGTCCTTAACCAGGCAGGCATGACCTCATAGGGCATAAGTGCACTGCTTGTGAAAAAGAGCGGCATGCTGATCATGCTGTTTACGGCTGCATAGCTGTCATGGTCACTTAAGTACAGGCCTATCATGGTTGAGAGGGCAGAGAAAAATACCGAAAACAGGAACAGGGTCAGATATATCAGAACTATATTTATCGGGTTTAATACCTTTACTCCAAGGAGCGTAGCCATAAGGAGGATCACAGTTGCCTGCAGGAGGCCCCTTACGCTGATAAAGAGAATTTTTCCGTATAGCATGCTTTCTCGGGGGGAGGGCATGGCGAGGAACTTATTCAAAAAACCCAGTATTTTATCAAAAATCATAAGGGAGCCGCCCTGGAGGGAGGAAAAAAGAGTTGTCATGACAAGGATGCCAGGGGTGATAAACTCAAGATAATTATCAGTAAACTTTGTGGGCAGGGCAAGCCCGACAAATACCAGCCAGGCGGCAGGCATGACAAGTGAGGAAATGACGGTTATCTTTCCTCTTAGCCATTTTACAAGGTCCCTTTCAAAATAGTAGAATATGGCTTTCATTATCTCCGCCTCAAAAGGTTTCTAAACTGGGTTGAATTAAACCCTGCCTGCTCTTCAGGGGTCTTGACTTTCTCAAGGAAAACATCATTAAGAGAAGCATTTTCTCCGATGTCGCTTATCAGGTTTTCCGGGGATCCAACAGCTGCGATTCTGCCTTTATCAATAATGGCAACCCTATTGCAGTATTTTTCTGCCTCCTCGAGGTAATGGGTGGTCATGAAGATCGTCATCCCTTCGGCTTTCAGCATCCTTATATGCTCCCAGATCTTCCTTCTACCGCTTATGTCCAGGCCGAGGGTGGGTTCGTCCAGGAAAAGGACTTCAGGTTCGTGCACAAGCGCCTGGGCAAGTTCAAGGCGCCTTCTCATCCCTCCGGAGTATGTTTTCACCAGGTCGTTGGCACGGTCCGAGAGGTCCATCATTTCAAGCACTTCATCAACTTTTGAGTTTCGGTTCGGGACCCCATAGAGCTTTGCAAAAAGCATCACATTTTCCCTGCCTGTGAGCTTTCGGTCCACTGCCATGTCCTGGGGGACATAGCTTATCTTTGACCTTACTTTTTTTGAGTCCCTCACAACATCATACCCGCAGACCTTTGCAGTGCCACTGCTTGGTTTTATCAGGGTTGTAAGCATCATTACTGTCGTACTTTTGCCTGCCCCGTTAGGGCCCAGGAGGCCAAAGATCTCGTTTCCAACATCAAGGTCCAGATTATCAACAGCAATCAGGTTTCCGAAGGATCGGGATAATTTTTTTATTTCTATCACAGGTATCCCCTTGCAAGCGCATAAACAGGCTTTAAACCTGAAGTATAGTAAATTCCACTTGTGTACATATTATAAAGAAGCTTTATGATGACAATACTTATTGTCTCAAAGGTACAGGCTGAAACGACTTTTTAAATAGGGGGAACTATCAGATAAAATAATTGTCTCCTGAATTTCGCAGGGATCAGCGAAACGGTTCAAGCAGGTACAGCAAGCCCCTGATCAGATCTAAAAAAGGCAGGTATATAATAAGTGCAATACCGCATGAAAAGACCACGTGCCTTGCTTTTGACATCAAGCAACCTTCTGGCGATTTTTCAGTTTGAGCCCTTTTAGATTGCCTATTTTTCGGACCTGATAAGCTTTTTCAAGACAGGGTTTTATTTCTCAAAAATACAACAAAAGCTATATGTCTACCTTAAGCTTTAAACCATGCCTATGGATTTTCAGATCTTGGATGCAGATTACCAAATCGTCAATGACAGCGGGCCTGTCATCCGCCTCTTTGGCAGGGGGGCAGACGGAAAAAGTGTATGCTGCTTTGTCCCGGATTTTGAGCCTTACTTTTATCTCAAAGCCTCTGGAGACCTGCACGCTGTAGCAAGGCTTATACAAGATACTTTTGAGCAGGTAAAAAAGGTCGAAATTGTCGAAAAGTTTGAACCTGTAGGATACCAGAAAACAAAGAAAGAAATGCTCAGGATTACTACCCGCCTGCCAAGGGATGTGCCTGAAATAAGGGACGAGATCCTGAAGATCCGGGATGTTTTGAGAGCCGAAGGTGACTGGCAGATTTATGAAAGCGATATTCTCTTCAGAAACCGCTTTTTAATTGACAGGGGCCTTGGAGGGATGGTCTGGGTTTCTGCAGAAGGACAGCCTTTGGAATCCACCAGATACCTCAAAACAGGTTCTGCAGGGAGTTCCCGCTGCGAAAACTTTGCATGTGATTCTGTAATCCTTGCATCCGGGCTAAAGAGGGTTGAAAGCCTGGATATTGCGCCTTTAAAGTACCTCTCTTTTGATATTGAGTGCCTGCCTCTTGACGGAGGGATGCCTTCTCCTGATGTCTCGCCCATAATCATGATCAGCTTTTCCTTCGAGCCCGAATATAAAGGGCATAAGACCCTTATTCTGCTGGCAAAACCTGCTGCCGGGATGGACGGAGATGTCATTCCCTGCGGGGACGAAACCGAGATGTTAAACCGTTTTTTCGAGATTATTTGCGAATATGACCCTGACATTGTTGCAGGGTATAACCACCAGGACTTCGATATTCCTTATATCACGGACAGGGTCAAAGCTCTGGCTGCAAAAGGGGAAGTGATCAATTCGGTTGTTGGCAGGGACGGCAGCCAGATGGGTTATAGAAGGTTCGGGCTCATTACCCGGACTGAAATGAAAGGAAGGGTGGTTGTGGATGCCCTTCCTCTTGTAAGGAGAGCTTTCAGCCTGAAACAGTATACCCTGAGAGTCGTCTCAAAAGAACTTCTGAACCGTGAAAAACTTGATGTTGCTCCTCTGGAAATGGAAGAGCACTGGAATGACTCCGGGGATAAATTCCGAAAATTTGTTGATTATTCGCGCAGGGACTCCGAGCTTGCCCTGGAACTTGTCCTTGAGCTGAGACTCCTTGATAAATACATTGCTCTTGCCCAGGTCAGCGGGAGCCTGCTCCAGGAGATTGTTGACGGAGGGCAAACTTCCATGGTTGAGAATCTTCTCCTCAGGGAATTCGGGCTGAAGGACAGGGTTATTCTTCCAAAGCCAGGGGACGATCTTTCGGCTGAAAGGTACGATATGAGTTCGGACCTGAAAGGTGGAGAGGTACTTGAACCGAAGAAGGGCCTTCTGGAAAATGTGTTGATCCTTGACTACAAGTCTCTTTATCCGACCATCATGATGGCTCACAACCTGTGTTACACAACTGTTGTGACCAGGGACCGGCCTGATGGGGAAACTATCAAGCCTCCTTCAGGGGGAGAATTCGTGCCTCCGGAGGTATTCAGGGGTATTGTGCCTTCCATTCTTGAAGACCTGCTTAACCAGAGGGGGGAGACTAAGAAAAGGATGAAACAGACCTCTGATGAAAACGCGCATCGTGTGCTTGATGCCACTCAGCTAGCCCTGAAAATCCTGCTGAACAGTTTTTACGGCTATTCGGGGTATGCCCGGGCAAGGCTCTACAGCCTGACGCTTGCAAATGCCGTAACCAGTTTTGGAAGACATAATATACTCAATACCCGGGACCTCATTAATAATACTATAGGAAAAATCGTTCTCAGGGGTTTGGAAGCTTTACTTCTCGAAGAAGCAGGGGAACTTTCCTCTCAGGACAGAATTGTAGAACTGTCAGTTGCTTATGGGGATACAGACAGTGTTTTTGTTCACTGCAGGTCAAGTGGGGATCTCTCCCTTGAAGAGATAAGCCTTGTAGGGAACCGACTTTCAGAGATTGTTTCGGCTTCTCTACCTGACCCGATGGAGCTTGAGTTTGAATCTGTTGCAAAGCGTGCCCTTCTCATTGCAAAGAAGCGCTATGCACTCTGGCTTTTTGAGCCCAAAAATTCGGGCTGGGAAAACAAAATCAAGGTTAAAGGCATGGAAACTGTGCGCAGGGATTGGTGCGAACTGACTTCTATAACTCTTAACAGGGTTCTTGAGCTTGTGCTTATAGAGGGTGAAGTTGACCAGGCTGTAGAGCACGTCCGTAAGGTGGTCAACGATGTCAGAAACCTTGATCCTGGAAGAGATGCCGAGCTTATTGAAAAACTTGTCCTGACCCGGACCCTTACCCGAAAACCTGACAGCTACAAGAACAAGCAGCCTCACCTGACCGTTGTAGAAAATCTGAGGAAGCGGACCGGGGTCATGCCTTCTATAGGGACAAGGATTCCTTTTGTCATCATAGCAGGAAAAGGCCTCTTCGTTGAGCGGGCCGAGGACCCGGACTATGTCCGGGAACGCAATGTGCCTATAGATGTGGATTACTACATTAAGAAGCAGATTCTGCCCCCCGTGGAGCGCATTCTGGGGGTTTTTGGAGTCAAAATGTCTTCCCTTGACTTTGATTCAAAGCAGAAAGGCCTCTTTGATTTTGAAGTGAAGAAATCTGAAGTGAAGAAATCTGAAGTGAAGAAAGCTGAAGTGAAGAAAGCTGAAGTGAAAAAGCTGGAAAAAGAAAAAGTATCCTCTCAAAAGGAGCCTGAAGGGATGGTACAGGAAGAGAAAATCCAGTGCCCGGAAAATGGGCGTGTAGAGCAGCGTTCCCTGTTCGATTTCTAACGCCCGAGTTTCGCTTCCCGAATTGCGCCTCGGGAG
>JBFHIK010000216.1:0-5005 GCA_041596555.1 Methanosarcina sp. | reverse complement strand
GATCAACCAGGTAAATTTATTTTAATGATTAACTATATAAATTTATTTCAAGGATTAACTATATAAATTTATTTCAAGGACCAACTATATAAATTTATTTCAAGGCCAGTTTGCATTTCCAGATCCGTTCACAATGGAGACAAGTTTTATTTCAAGGATCAGGGTTTTGCCTGCAAGTTCATGGTTGAAGTCAAGGGTTGCGTAAGTTTCCGTGGAATCGAGCACTTTAACTTCATTTCCCCCAGGCGTTATTATTTTTTTTCCTGCCTCTGGAGGGTCCTTTAGTTCAAGCCTTGAGAGAGGAATTTTCTGAATGAGATAACTTTTAGATTCTCCGTAGGCGTCTTCAGGTGCGATTTTTAGAGTTTTTCTCTCTCCTTCTCGCATTCCAAGAACCCCGTCATCGATACCTTTTATTACCTGGCCGGCGTATGTCCTGAAAAATAAAGGACTGTATTCTTTTTTTTCATCATATATTCCAGCTTCAAGAGCTTTTTCTTTTAAGGTGGTATCGAATACTGTTCCATTCTCAAGCTTTCCAGTATAATTAATAAGGAGATAATCTCCCTTTTCCACAGTACGAGAGTTCTCCATTGTCCCTTCTCCTGCTTTTTTTTCGTTTCCGCTTTTTCGGCAATCCTTAATCTTTTCCTGGCTGCCAGAGGGGTGCATCTTTTTTAAAAAAATATAAGCCGGTTTTAAACCGGTTTAATTGAATCAAGTTTTATTCTATTGAAATAAGCTTTATATCGAAAATAAGAGTCTTGCCTGCGAGTTCGTGGTTAGAGTCAAGAGTAACATGTGTTTCATTTACATCAATTACTTTGAATCGGGCTCCATACATACTGCTGAGGGTCTGTCCGATTTCGGGTTTTACTGACAGATTCAGATCTGCAAGGGGTACTGCCTGAACCCAGGTCTCATTGTATTCTCCGTAAGCTTTTTCAGGAGGAATTGTCAGAGTCTTTTCTTCTCCTACTTTCATTCCTATTACACCTTCATCAAAACCCGGGATCAACTGGCCCGAACCAACTTTAAAGGTCAGGGGAACATAGTTTCTCTGTTCGGTGTATATGCCCGCCTCTTTTGCGATTTCTTCTATGGAGGTATCGAAAACAGTACCGTTTTCTAACTTTCCAGTGTAATCCACCTGAATAGTGTTTCCGGTTTTTACAACGTTACCGTCTCCCGCGCATCCGCTTCCGAAAAGGATACTCCCCAGGAGCAGAATGGATATAATTAAAGTTGCCCCCCTCCCCCTCCTCATTTTTTATGCCTCCATCGAAACGACTTTTATTTTGAATATCAGGGTCTTGCCTGCAAGCTCATGGTTGAAGTCCACAATGAAGTTTTCCTCGCTTACCTCTGTGATAGTGCCCCTGAGCCCTGTTTCCGTGGCCAGCTGCATCCCCACTTCCGGAGTAAATTCTACAGCATTACGTGGCAGTTCCTTTGCGTACTCTTCCATATATTCTCCGTATGCTTCCTCTGGAGGGATTTCAAGAGTTTTTTCCTCTCCCACTTTCATTCCAACCACACCTTCGTCAAAGCCTTTAATCATCTGCCCTGCTCCCACGGTGAACGTCAGTGGTTCGTAGTTTTTCATTTGATTGTATATTCCTGCCTCAGTGGCAGCTTCCTTTTCCGAGGTATCGAAAACTGTACCATCTTCCAGTTTTCCCACATAATCAACGGAAATAGTATCTCCGTTTTCGACTGGTTTGTTTAAATTTTTAATTTCTTCAGCCATAACAATCAATATGACAAAATGAGAGCATGTTACATAAACATAATGATAAATAAGGCGTTAGAACCGGTAAAAATGATTCCTGGGGACTGGAAACACAGAAATCCGGGATGTGAGGGATCCATTTGTCGTATCTAAAAAACGAGCACATCCTCCTTATTTGGAAAAAGTATTCCCGGATTCTTATACTTGCGGTTTTCAGTAACTCACTCCCACACTATCCAGAAACTGAAATGTACATAACTTGAAAGATTGAAGTGTGAAAGTATGTGGATATTCTGAAAAAATTTCCGTTTATTATTCGCAGGTAACTTCAAAAATAAAAACTTCTCACTAAAATGTAGGACAAATTAGTAAATTTTATATCACATTGCCAATTTCGTAAAATAAATGAATCTAAAAACTCAATAAGTGTGGTTCAAGATACTTTTATTATTTTAATCGAGTATTTCAACCAGACAATGCGTCTACCAGACAATGCGTCTTATACAGTTTAAAATGGGGATTTGCGGTAACTATTGATGTTGAGATGCTAAAATACTTTATAGGGGTTCTTCTTGTGTGGCAAATAAACAGAGTATTACCGATTTTATTTACAGTGGCTCTCGCACTTCAGGCTATTGCTGGCAGTGCGGCAGCTGCAACGATTTATGTTGATGACGACGGGCCTGGAAATTACACGACAATCCAGGCAGCGCTGGATGACGCAGTTTCGGGAGATACTATAATGGTGAGTCCAGGAACTTATCCTGGAGACATTACTATTGCAGTGCCAGATTTGACTCTTGTATCAAGTAGTCAATATAATGCCGTAATCAAAGCTACAGGGAATGCTTTCAATTTAAATGCTAATAATATTAAGGTTAAAAACTTCAATATTATAGGTTCAGGTAGCTCCTCAGGTTACTCAGGCATTGCCGACTCTTCTGCTTCCTGTACCATTCAGAATAATAAAATTTCTAATTTTCATACAGGCATTGGAGTTCATAATGGGGAAGGAGGGGGAGGTGGCTCAATCATTAATAATGATATTTTTGATTGCGGTGACGGAATCTTACTCTGGTCCAGTAGTGTTAATGGAATAAGTGGAAACAGAATTTCAAACTGTATAACAGGAATAGATATAGTAGATTCTTATGGCACTAGAATTTATAATAATAATTTTAACAACACCCTAAATGTGCAATTTGTGGATATACAATACTGGAATACTACGAAAACATCTGGAAAAAACATTATTGGAGGCCCGTATCTTGGTGGAAATTACTGGGCAACACCTGCAGGAGATGGCTTCTCTCAGACTCATTTAGATGCTAATGGTGACGGGTTTGCTGAGGTACCATACGAAATGAATGATGTAAACATTGATTATCTGCCTCTGGTAAACCCCCGGACGGAGCCTGCGCCGGTACTCCCTGTCGCAAATTTCAAGGCAAATATCATGCAGGGTCATGCTCCTCTTTCTGTTACGTTTACCGACCTTTCTCAAAACGCAGAATCAAGGAACTGGGACTTTGATAACGATGGAAATGTTGACTCTACAGCTAAAAGCGAAGTACATGTATACACAGTTCCAGGCGCCTATATCGTTAATCTCACTGCAGTAAACAAAAATGGAACATCTTCAAAAACTGCTGTTATAACTGTGCTGGAAGAAGAGGAAGAAGAAATTGATGTACTCCCTGTCGCAAATTTCAAGGCAAATATTACCAGTGGGAATGTTCCCCTTTCAGTCCTCTTTACTGATCTTTCGCAAGACGCAACATCAAGGAGCTGGGATGTTAACAATGACGGCATCGAAGACTCAAACAAGGCAAGCTTTGTTTATGTGTACACTTCTACAGGGACTCACACCGCTAAACTGACAGCGGTCAATCCAAACGGTACGGATTCAAAAACTGCTGTTATAACTGTGCTGGAAGAAGAAATTGAGATCCTTCCTGTAGCAGACTTCAGCATGGATGTTACCAGTGGGAATGCCCCCCTTTCAGTCCTCTTTACTGATCTTTCGCAAGACGCAACCTCGAGGAGCTGGGATGTTAACAATGACGGCATCGAAGACTCAAACGAGACAAGCTTTGTTTATACATACACTTCTACAGGGACTTACACCGCTAATCTGACAGCGATCAATGCAAACGGTACGGATTCAAAAACTGCGACAATAGCTGTAGAGAAGAAGAGCAGCGGCGGAAGCAGCGGAGGTGGAGGCGGAGGCGGTGGATCCCCTGAGCCCGCAAAGAATGTTGAAGTAAAGGAGCTTTCACAGGTGTTCATCACAAACGGCAAGGCTGTAAAGTTTGATTTCACGAAGGAAGCAACCTGTGTTGTGTATGTGGGTTTTGATGCAAAGAAAAATGCAGGCAAGACCACAACCATTGTTGAACAATTAAAAAATAAATCTGCACTTGTTTCCGAATTACCTTCCGGGGAAGTCTATAAGTCCTTTAACGTGTGGGTAGGAAACAGCGGGTATGCAACCTCAAAGAACATCGAAAATCCTGTTATTAGTTTCAAGGTTGAAAAAGACTGGATGCAGGAATATGGTGTAGAACCGGCTTCGATTACCCTTAACAGGTACGAGGAAAAAGTTTGGGCGCAGCTGCCAGCCAATCTAACAGAAGAAGATGATAAATACCTGTACTTCACAGCTGACACCCCGGGATTTGCCTCCTTTGCAATTACAGGTAAGTCTACTCTGGAGGGTCTGGACGAAAATTCCCAGATTTCTGCCGAAAATAGATCAGTTGGTGTTATGCCCTCTGAAGAGGAGGGGGCTGAAGGAGCTGAGTCAGATGAGAACAGCAGGAACCGCAATGCCCTGTTAAGCGTCGGGATCGTTATCGGGGCTCTGGGAGTAGTCGGGTTGTTACTGAAAAGCATGAAGAACTGAGACTGGAACGTTTCACAACGTTCCATTTTACATAACCTTTTTGCAAAAAAGGACGATCATAACGTCAGCTTCTCTGAAGCTTTTCTTCTTTTTTTCGGGAAATACCCTTCTCCTGCGTCGAAAGAGACTGGAGAGACTTAAAATAGATTATGAAGTTTTACGGGTCAGAAATATTTGTAACTCAATCTTCTTTCTTAAGTTTCAGACCGGCTCATATGGGAAATTATTTTAAAAAAGGCGTTCCATTTTAAAAAAGGACTGATCTGGTAAAAACGAGATTATTCAGAAACGAGATTATTCAGAAACGAGATTATTCAGAAACGAGATTATTCAGAAACGAGATTATTCAGAAATGTTTATATTTT
>JBFHIK010000215.1:0-5020 GCA_041596555.1 Methanosarcina sp. | reverse complement strand
CTTTTAATATTTTCTTCTATTCAGTGGTTACATCTATTCTGTGGTTACAGTATTTTTCTGCAACAGTGTTTTTTATATCGTTTCTAACGTCTATTTTATAATCTGCTCATAATCTCTCTTAATCTGCTCTATACTACAGTTACCTTAAACTATATTTCTATAAGCCTTCTGCATCTACCAATCGCTGTATCTAATATCCAGCTGAAATGTATAGTTTCCAAATTCATATGCTTCCAAATTTAATTATCAAACAAAGGAAACGAGAACTGCCATGAAAGCACTCATTATAGACGGTTATGTGGACGAGCCCGCCTGTCTCGGAGTTCCTCCATACCTTTCTCCTTACGCTCGGTACATAGCAGGAGCTCTTAGAGAGCGCGGACTTTCCGAAAACGAGATTAACTACCTGACCATCGACACCCTGAGGGAAAACCCGCCCGGGGCTGGCGAGCTTATAGAAAAGGCAGACCTTCTGGTCATTATTGCAGGCATGACCGTGCCTGGAAAATACCTTCGGGCATCCCCTATCACGCCTGGAGAGATCGAAACTATTTTTCTGGCTGCGAGCGGGGTAAAGATCATAGGCGGCCCGATAAGGCTCGGTTTCAGCAGCGAAGGCGGCAGGGCTGCAAAGGGGACGGAAAGCGGGATAAGCCTGGGAGAAGCCGTGCTTGCAAAAATGGACCTAGAGGCTTTTATTTATGACCTTTTTGAAGGAGGGGCTGGCGGGAACGGGGGCAGTGGAAGCAATGGAAGAAGCGGAAGCTTTCCTGCAAAGCTGAAAGCCCCGGAGTCCGTTGACCACCGGTTCAGGACAACAACCGAGATAGGGCGCTGGGGGCCAAAAGGGGCTTTTTTGATCCGGCAGCACCCGGACTACCCTTACTGCATGTGCGAACTTGAAACCTACAGGGGCTGCGGCAGGCAGGTCCACTGCTCTTTCTGCACCGAGCCATTTTATGGGACTTCGGATTACAGGCCTGTAGAGGACGTTGTCTCCGAAGTTTCTGCACTTTATTCCCATGGAGCCCGCTATTTCAGAATCGGAAGACAACCTGACCTTTTTACTTACCACGGGACCGATGCCGGAGGGCCTGTTCCTAAACCCGTGCCTGAGGTCCTTGAAAGGCTTTACCGCGGAATCCGGAATTCCGCACCTGAACTTTCCGTGCTTCATATGGACAACGCAAACCCGATAACCCTTGCAACATACCCCGAAGAGTCAGAGCAGATCCTGAAGACAATTATTAAATATCACACCCCCGGAGATGTGGCAGCCTTTGGGATGGAGACTGCTGATCCGAATGTGGTTGCAGCAAATTCCCTCAAGGCGACTTCCGAAGAAGTTTTTGAGGCGATCAAACTGGTAAACAGGCTTGGAGCCGTGCGCGGGGCAAATGGGCTTCCGGAAATTCTCCCGGGCATTAATTTTGTACATGGGCTGATGGGGGAGACGAAAAAGACTTTCCAGCTGAACTACGATTTCCTGCAGCAGGTGCTTGATTCAGGGCTGCTTCTCCGAAGAATTAATATCCGGCAGGTTATGACATTTCCCGGAACTCCAATGTACGGCAGGGACGAAGCAACCAGGAAGCACAAGAAACTCTTTCTGGACTATAAGGAACAGGTCAGGAAGAACATCGACCTTCCAATGCTCCGGAGGGTCGTGCCGGATGGAACGGTACTGAGAGATGTAATGTGTGAGGTGCATGACAGAGGGATCACTTTTGGAAGGCAGCTTGGCTCTTACCCCCTGCTTGTGGGGGTTCCTGCCCTCCTTCCCCTGCGGAAATTCACGGACATTACTGTCACAGGACACGGAATGCGTTCGATTACCGGAATTCCTTATCCCCTGCATATAAATGCTGCATCTCCTGCACTTATCCGGGAAATTCCGGGCATCGGAAGAAAAGCGGCTGATTCTATAGCTGCCGGAATTCCCTATAATGACAGAGAGGATTTCTTAAGGAGAGTTAGTGAGGGAGAAAAGGTAATCAGTTTTCTCGAAATCTGATACTCTAAATCTGATACTCTAAATCTGATACTCTAAATCTGTTTTATTTCTTCTTTTCCTTTATTTTTCCGGCGTTCTACTATTTCTAAGATTTTTTACACATCTGCGTCCTGAAATCGGAATATTTTATTCAGGAAAATCCTTTTTCAGCCTGTCAATATCTCCAATTTCTTGATCTTAAACATCAGAACCTTTCAGATTTAAAGCTCGAAATCTTTTAAATAAACAGATATTTATTCAATCCCAAATCATTTTAAATGGGGTAGTTAAGGGGGAGTTGCTTGAGCAATAGCGTAGAACACTTATATAGAGTAAAGATTGCTTTTCAGTTGAGTTTTATTGTATGGGTCATGATAGGAATTTTCATGTTTTATGCTACTTTTGAGGCTCAGTCCAGAATGCTTGGGACATTTTTACTCCTTTTCTCAGTTATCCTTTTCACGCCTTTTCTGTCTGATGGAACAGATTGTACTGAGATTGAAAATCTGGACGACTATAAGGAAGAGAAATGTTAGAAAAAAGGAAATTTTCCTGCAGGGCAGCAAGGCCTCATTTCTAGATATGTTAAAATTTCACTTTTTTATAAAAAATCTTCTTTACTATTTCAGCTGTAAGGATATACAGTCCCACAATGGCTCCAAGAATTAAAATGACTGAAACCGGGAGAGGTTTGTAAGGACAATGGCTCCAAGAATTAAAATGACTGAAACCGGGAGAGGTTTGTAAGGACAATGGCTACAATAATCAGGGTGTCTGCAGGGTCGTGGAGAAAAAAAGACAGCCTGGCAGCAAATAGGAGAATAAGGGTAACCGGACTCCTGAATTGGGAAAGCAGGATATTAAGAGCATCTGATCTCTTTTTTGGTTTAAGAATATTGGCCCCGTAAGTTTTAAGGCGTTGACTGCTTTCGGAGCCTTTCAGACCTTCGCTCCTTGTCTGGAGTTCCTGTAACATTTCAGATACAGGAACACTCCAGAAAGCAAGCTCTGTCTCCTTATGCACCAGCCGGATGTCTCCTTATCTTGCTTAATTTTTCTCAGGCATCTGTAACTCCCAGAATTCTGGCAAGCTCCATGCCTTCGCTTCCTATGGATGAGAGTTCGCTTGAAGCTTCAGACTTAGAAATGTATTTTTCAGTCCTGACGCTTACAGACTCCTCCATCTTAATTGTAACTTCCTCTTTAGTGTACCCCTTTTCAATGCATTCCCTTACGAGTTTCCCATATATACCAGCTATAAGCTTCAGGCAATCAAACACAATGTTCTCTTCAATAGCGTTTTTGTCGTCCAGCAGGACCCTTTTGAGACTTCTGGATTCGATGGATTTAGTGAAGAACTCTTTGAGCTTTGCCGTGAACATATAGAGAGCTTCCCTGTCTATAAGAGGAGCCAGTTTTTCGTCTCCTGTTATATCATGGTCCCCATAAAGGATCAGGAGAGTCATTTCATCTGCAGAGATTGTAAACATGTGCTCTGCGTCCTTGTCTTGAAGCACTGTCCTGATACTGGTTCCTTCGTACTCAACATTCTTAATATGGAAATCGGATACATCCATCTTCTTTACTTTTTCTTCCCGGGACAGGATTCCGCTCTTTCCCCATACAGGCAGGGTGAGTTCCTGAAGGTCCTCAACTTTTAGTGAATTGTACGCAAAGTTCAGTTCAAACTCGTACTGTAAGCCGTTAACTGAACTGACCTGCTTTCCTTTTATTTCTTTGTCTTCAGCTGAGGCATAATAGGCATTCTCGGCTCCATAGATGCATGTTTCAAAAAAAGGGCTGAGGGTTGTGAGTATCCTGGTTTCAAGCTGCTGCGCTTCCATAAGTGCCAGCCGGTTTTGCTTATCAATGTCTTCAAGCCTTTCATTCTTTTTTAATATGGATACGGTTGAAGAGGCCTCAATTGTTTTTGCTTTAATTTCAAGAATCTCCGCCGCCTCGGCTCCTTGAGTACGTTCTTCTATATAATCAACGACGTCTTTCTGGAATTTATCGATCTCCTCGAGCCTGTTCTGAGAGATTGCTATCTTTTCCCTGTTCCCCTGTTTTATTCCTATAATTGATTTTTCGAGAGGTATTGTTTCTTTTGAAATACTTATAAAGTCCTGCAGATCCTGAATAAAATCCCTCTGAACAGGAAGTTCCGTAGAGTCCTGAAAGGTATACTTCATTTTTAGTTCCTCCCTTATTGCATAAAAATGTCTTTTGGTAAATTAGGTTTCTTCACATTTAAATCTGTGACCTGATACTTTTTAGAACAGCAGATACTAGAATAGCAGATCATTTTTAGAACAAAATGTTCTTATTATGACAGCCCGTTCTTTTTATGACAGCGTATTCTTTTTAGAATAAAATCTGCTTTTTATGATGATGACCTGCTTTTTATGATGATAATATGACTCCTTCAATTTCCAGGATTTTTTTCATTGCTTCTTAATAAGTCTTTTAGTGTTGAGGGATCATATTTTTTGTATTTTCTTTGTGGTGCTCTGGCGAACTCTCCTGAGCTAAAGAGGCTGTCTGACAATTCAATTAAATGGCAAAAACATGTACAAAATAAGGTGCTTAAAGCCTTTAATCGAGAAAAAAGGAATTAAGTTCTTGCTGAAAGTAATTGTCGGACAGCCTGTAAAGACTCAGGGACTTCCTGTGTCATCCTTCTGACTATTGTCCACAAGTCAAGCAGGCTCTGCCCCGCGTTCCGCAGGTGAAACGATAATACTTGAGCTTCCTTTCGGATTCCAGTTTTCGCTGGCACAGTCTCTAGCCCTTAAAAAGTGAGTATGATCGTGAAGTTTGTCCTGTTGACCAACTTGCGAGAATTGCATTGTGGTGACAGCAAAATACCTCTGTGACAGCAAAATACCTCTATCAGTGCCTGGGAATCGCTTTGGGATTTCAGCACAGAGTAGCACAGGGTAATAGACTTCAATATCGAAATAGATTTACAGAATCAATATCAAAAGAACGTGAGAAAGTTGGCGCTTATCTCCCACGAAGCCGAAG
>JBFHIK010000214.1:0-5043 GCA_041596555.1 Methanosarcina sp. | reverse complement strand
GTTTCTTATTGGTTTCTTATTGGTTTCTTATTGGTTTCTTATTGGTTTCTTATTGGTTTCTTATTGGTTTCTTATGCCTTCATCCTCGCTTTTACTTTCTGGCTTTTATTTCCAGTCTTTCCTCTTTCCTCTTTTCTTAATTTTCCTTCTTGAAAAGACCGCACTCCTGCATCAAGTGTGGCAAGAACGCCCTCGTATGGTGAATCAGTTTGTACGGATCAGAGATCTTTGTAATTTAATCCGCTTGAACGAGCGAAATTCACTGCTATAACCCATCCAGTAGTCCTTTTGAGCGCAGCGAATAAGTTCACTGCTAAAATCAATCAAGTAGTCCTCTTGAGCGCAGTTCATTATTAACATTCATAAACATCCATAATTTAGTCCATTGAGCAAAGCTCACTGATAAAAATCTATAAAGTAGTCCTCTTGAGCGAAACGAAAAGGACCGCGTACTGTTGCGATTACATCGCAATTCCCTGTAAATATTCGATTTCCTGAGATCCCAAAAAGCAATTCGGGCGGCAATTCGGGCGAGGCGCAATTCGGGTTTGATAGGAACGACAAAAGACCGTGAATGATGTTGTAAGGGTCAGAATTCAGGATTTTAGATAAGCCAGTTCTTCTTTTTCCTCTAAAAAATAAACTTTATCGATGTGGACGCCAATTAGAAGCAGCTTTTGAAATAACAGAGGGATTTTCTTAGATTCTAAAATTAGAGGTGAACTTGAAGGAAAGAAAACAATCGTAACAGAAAAGTTGTTGTTAGGAAAAAAAGTGAGGGTGGGGATAGTCCCCTTTAAGACAGAAAGGCTTCTTGACAGCAGAAATTCAGGTATTTACTGGATGAAATCCTGCCCCTTACTTCAGGCCATTCTATTCCCTATCATAAATTTCAGGCAATATGCTTCAGGCGTTCGATATTCCTCAGCACAAGTCTGCTTTCGGCTATGATTTCGTCTTCGATCTTGCTAACAATGCGGTCCATTGGAACCGTTAGCCTGTAAAGCTTGATCGGTCTGCCTTTACCTTTTGATTTCTTTTCTTCCCGGATGTTAATCCAGTCGTTTTCGCGGAGGTACCGCATTGCAACACTGACTTCCGGTTGTCTCAGGCCAGAGACCATTTCGATGCTCTGGGAAGAGATTTCCCTTCCTTTTGCAAGGCAGGCAAGGGTAAGAGCAATCGGCCTGCTGATATTGATCTTCCTGAATAATTCTATCATTTCATATTCACTTGATCCCATGGATAAGGGAATCTCGTTCATTATGTCAGTAGTTTCTATAGCTAAACCACTTTCATCTACCATTAAATCACCCGAAGAACCATTATAGAGTGAATTAATATAAATATTTACTTATGTTTTATCTTTAATATATATCAATCCATAATTCTGTTTTAAACTGTTTTTCGGGTTGACATTCTAATTAATCTGTCTAATGATCATGTTTTTTTTTAAATGGGGGCAGTTAACATTTATGAGGGCATTTTTCTATAAACGGTGTGAAGTGCCCTGACTTTCTTCTTTTTTAAATAATTTTTTTATACTTCCGAATCTTTATCACTTTATAATCGTCTCTTTATATATAATTGCAATGTCATAAAATGCCAGTTTGCAAGTAGATCGGTAGGTTTGCATGTAGACCGGTAGATATATCAAAAATTTGTGGAACTCATTTGTGGCACCTGGATTCGGCAGGATAGCGTTAAATTTTTCGAGTAGAAATAATTTGTTGTAGAAATAATTTGTTGTAGAAATAATTTGTTGTAGAAACAATAGGTGATAGAGATTTTGAATAATTGATAAAATCATTATGGGGATCTCAAACCTGAGCTGGAGTAAAAAAGATAAAGTAAAAAGAGGAGAAGAAATCTTTAATTTAACTGCCTTGTTGTGGAAAGGTATTCTTGGGTTTTATTACCAGGTTTTTAATTTTAGAACGACCTTTTCCATATGAGATTGTAAGAAAAAATTGCTTAAACTCTATTTTTTCGCCGATTCTTCAGGAAAGGTTCTTGAGACGTTCTATGTTCTGGAATATGGTATTGCTCTCAGCAATGATGTTTTCTTCGATTGTGTCAATAATTTTATCCATCTGGACTGTCAGTTTATACAGCTTTACCGGCCTGCCTTTGCCCTGGTTCTTCTTTTCTTCCCTCATATCTATCCATTCATTTTCACGAAGGTAACGCATTGCAATGCTGACTTCCGGCTGTCTCAAGCCTGATACCATTTCTATACACTGGGAAGAAATCTCTTCTCCTTTTGAGAGGCATGCAAGTGTTAAGGCTACAGGTCTGTTTATATTAAGCCTCCTCAAAAGCTCGACCATTTCGTACTCAACCTCTCCCATTTTAAAATCATTTTCTTCTAATGTTAGCCCATTATCTGCCACAACTATCATCTGCCGTTTATACCCCTAGAGCACCTTCTATTCAGCTCCGGTATTATGTTTTATCCAGTATCATCAGATCATGGAAATATATTATTTTCAAACGAACAACTTTAATGAATTTCAAAGAATTATTTATCTCAATTATTTCAAATGTCAATTATTTCAAATGGATACTCTCTATGTCAATTATTTCAAATGGATACTCTCTATTTCAAATGGATACTCTTTAATTCAAATAGATATTAATTCAAATAGATATTTTTTAATTTTTGTATTTAAATTTAAAACTTTGGAAAGTACCGACAAATCCGGCACCTTATTTCATTTATATAATAATACTCTCTCCCTATATATAATTATATGCATATAAAAACTTTCTGATAATTAGAGGCATTAAATTTATCTCTGAAATCTATGGGGTGACAGAGTACGCGGAACAAACTGAGCAACATGAGTTTTTGCAGTTCTCCATTCAGGTATATATAGGATTAAAACATCTGAGAATATATATTATCCGAACTGAGGGTTTTAACCAGAGTACAACTGAAATTGATGTGCGTTAAAATCTCTTTTCTCTCTAAAAAATGTCCTATTTTTGCAACTATTCATCTACAATTGCCCTTTTTGGGTCAATAGCTCATTTTTTCCGGCAAGCCTTAAATATGAATCCCTGTGAGATTTAGTATAATGATTGATGGGACGACTGACAGGCTGAACAAAGCTGCTGTATTTATCTGCCACTGCAGCGGGAACATTTCCGAACACGTTGATATAGCTGCTGTAAAAAAAACCCTTAAGGCAGAAGGGATTTCGGTTTTTGATTATGAGTACCTGTGTTCAAGCCAGGGGCAGGCCCTGATTAAAAATAAGATTATGGAAGGGAATCTGGACAGGGTAGTAATAGGTTCGTGTACTCCTTCCAAGCATGGCACTCTCTTTAAAAAGTGCATCCAGGAAACCGGATTGAACAGGGCAGGGCTTGAAATTGCAAATCTAAGGGAGCAGTGCGCCTGGGTGCATCCTGAAAGAACAGGAGCTACTGAAAAAGCTCTTTCTCTCCTGCGGGCCAAGCTAAAACGCCTGGAAAACATAGAGCCTCTGGAAGAAATAAAGGTGGATATTGCTCAGCAGGCCCTTGTTATAGGTGGGGGGATAGCAGGAATTACAACTGCTCTGAACCTTGCAGATAACGGGATTTCCACCTTCCTTGTTGAAAAAGATTCCAGCATAGGCGGGCAGATGGCAAAAATAGGGAAGATCTTTTCCCCTGATAAGCTTGCGGAAGAGTGTGCAATGTGCTCACTCAGCCCTCTGATGAACGAGGTGGCAGCCCACCCGAAAATTACACTTTTAACCTGGACTGAAGTTGAAAGCCTTAGCGGAAGTGCAGGAAACTTTACTGTCAGGTTAAAGAAGAAGCCAAGATATGTGAAAGACAACTGCACAGCATGCGGAAGGTGCAGCCGGGTCTGTCCTACCCTGGTTGAAGACGAGTTCAACTGCGGCTATATGGACAAAAAGGCAATTTCTCTTCGCTTCTCTCAGTCAGTCCCCAAGATCTACTGTATTGATCCCGATTATTGTCTCCAGTTAAACGGGGAAGACTGCGGAAAATGTGCAGATGCCTGTAAAACCGGAGCAATTGATTTTTCCCAGAAGGAAGAAATTGTTGAACTTAACGTAGGGGCAGTTGTTGTTGCCACCGGTTTTGAGGAGTATGACGCATCCCAGAAACCCCAGTACGGATACGGGATTTTTGAAAATGTGCTGACCCAGATGGAATTTGCCCGAGTCCTCGGCATCAATGGCCCTACAAAAGGTGAACTTCTGAGGATCTCCGATTTCAGTAAAGTTTCTGCAGTTCCAACTCCTGCAGCCTGCACTTCAGGGTGCGAAAGTTCTTCTTCCCCTTCCTCTTCCCCTTCCTCCGATCCTTCCCCTTCCTCCGATCCTTCCCCTGGTGCCGAAACGCCGAAAAGAATAGTCATGATCCAGTGCGTGGGCTCAAGGGACGAAAAAGAGGGGGGAAACCGCTACTGCTCCAGATACTGCTGTATGGCGGCTCTGAAACACGCAAGCCTGGTTAAGAAAAAATATCCTGAAATGGAAATCACAATTTGCTATATTGACATAAGGGCTTTTGGTTTTTATGAAAACTATTACCGTGCAGTTCAAGAGACCGGAGTCAACTTTGTGAGGGGAAGGCCTGCCGAAGTTGTAGAAAAGCCGGACAAGAGCCTTGTTGTAAGGGTCGAAGATACCCTTTCCCAGAAAATGAGAGAACTTCCTGCGGATCTTGTTGTACTTTCCGCCGCCATGACCCCTTCTCCGGGGACAAGGAAAATTGCCAGTGTGCTGAACCTGAGCCAGGACGAAAGCGGCTTTATTAAGGAAAGGCACTCCAAGCTAAAACCAGTAGACAGTTCCCTTGACGGGATCTTTGTTTGCGGAACTGCTCAGAGCCCTAAAGATGTTACGGATACCATTGCTCAGGCCGGACTTGCAGCTATAAGGGCAAGAGCTTTCATTACGGACAGCCCGAAAATGCTGGATAACGAAATTGCAGTCATCAACCAGCTGCTCTGCACACGCTGTGGAGAATGCCTTAAATGCCCCTTCGAGGCTCTCTCCTTAAATGAAAGTGGAAGGG
>JBFHIK010000213.1:0-5044 GCA_041596555.1 Methanosarcina sp. | reverse complement strand
TTCGAGTTCTTCCAAGGCGGGCATGAGGACTTCGGGTACATACTGTCCCCCGTATTTCCCGTACTTTCCTTTTAGCTGAAATTCTGAAACTTTAGTTCCTGTCAATTTGATTACTCCCTTGTATCCTGATTTCTGATTTCGTAATTCCTGATTTCTTGATTTCTGATTTCTTGATTTTGTAATTCCTGATTTTGTAATTCCTGATTTTGTAATTCCTGATTTCTTAATTCCTGATCTCGTGATTTGTGATGTTATGAAACCGAATTATGGACTTAGTGGTGAAATGAAAGCGGATATTTCAACCTTATTTCCACAGGCTGAAAGTTCCGAAAAGTCAAGGAAAAGCAGTTATTAACGCCAGCAAACGCTCTGGACGAATTCTTTAGTTTTCTCAAAAACAGAGTCACTTTCCATAAGTGCAGACCCTATTAGCACAGCATCTGCTCCAGCCTGCACCACGCGCCTGACATCTCCGGGGCTGTTCATCCCGCTTTCGCTTATGATGATATGGCTGGTCCCGTGGTCAAGGTCGTGTTCCCGGATGAGGGGCGCGAGCTCTTCCGTGGTAGCCAGGTCAATTTTAAGGGTATCAAAGTTCCTGTTGTTAATCCCTATGAGCTTTGTGTCGGTTTCCAGCGCAAGTTCAAGCTCTTCCCTGTTGTGAACTTCAACCAGCGGCTCAAAGCCCTTTTCAAGAGCAAGATCAACAAAGGAATCCAGCTCTTTTCCCAGGATGCCTGCAATCAGGAGTATGAGGTCGCTTCCCGCTTCCTCAAGCTGCAACCTGTCAATAATAAAGTCTTTCCTCAGAACCGGCAAACAGACTGTTCTCCTGACCGCTTTCAGGTTTTCAAGTGAGCCCCGGAAAACCCCTGGTTCAGTAAGGACAGAAATTGCAACAGCTCCGGCTTCCTCCATCTCCCATGCAAGCTCAGCAGCCGCTGACGGGGGTATATCCCTGAAACTCTTTCCAGGAGATGCGGGCTTGACTTCCGCGATTACCGGCATCCGGCCATCTGCCTTTACAGCTGCAACGGCAGCAATAAAGTCCCTTTTCAGGAACTTTGGATGCGGGTCTTCGTTATGGATCTCGGCTCCAAGTGCCTGGACCCGGATTTTTGTTGTGTTGAGGATGTGGAGGATTGAATCGTGCATTTGTAACCACTGTTGTATAGTTATGTACAATAATGTCTAATACCGTACTTGTTATAAAAAGGTTTTGGATGAGGACGAGAGTTAAAAGAGTGGAAAAGGAGTGGACCAATTTGAAGTGCTGAATGAATATTTTACAGATAGAGGATTGGACTGGCAGTCGAATGCTGGAATTTTATGACATTGACTATTCTTTTTTAATATCAGGGGATTTGCTTTACTTTTTTATTTGATAAAGTAAAAGTTGCATTGTACGTGTGGACAAAAATGAGGAAATATAATGCCAATAATTCCAGTTTCAGGTTCATGCAATCTTTTATTTCAGCCAAATACCTCGCTAGCTTGCTGCGGGGTGCGCCAGCGCAACTTTGATTTTCAACCCATACAAAACATCTAAGAGTCAAAATAATAATAAAAATGGTTAGTGGCAACTATGCACAATTCCATTTCATAACGTTATAGGAATGACAAAAATATAACTTCAATGTTCAGTTTGGGAATTGCTCTATAGTTCCATTCCCTAACTAATCATTCTTGGCAACAAAAACCCTTGATATTATATTTGAATCGTTCCATAGTTCTCAAATTTTTAAAAAGAGGTAATTAAAAATGCAATCAAATGAATGAAATGAGGTTTAAAATATGCTTAAGATTTTCAGTAACTGACCTCCACGACCAGGTTTCTTAATCTTTGTAAGCTTATTTAATATATTCAAGTTTCTCTTTTTATGTTTTTTGAGCTAAAACATTTTTATATTTCCACACATATTTGCTTTTATCATAAAGAGCCATTTCATAAATCCATTTAAATCCAAGTATTTATATAACTTGAATACAAAAACTAATATTTAATTACTAATAATAATATTGATTGTAATATAATTTACAACTATCTAAATTTAAACAATCTTATTTATTAATAATAGGGTGTCTCGAATTCTAAATGACACGACATTGCATCCCAGGCATGCAAATCCTGTAGCATTATTTCATATTGATTAGAAAAGACGGGGGGATAAAGACGAAAGTTTTAAAATTTTTGACACACTGCTTCTTAATAAGCATGATTACATGCACTTTTGCTTCTGCGACTGAATCTTTACCAGAATCAGATCACGATTATGCAAATAATTTTAACTACATATGGCCTGCCATAACCGAACCTAACGCAACTCAAATAAGGCTACATTTTGCTAAAATAGACCTTAATGATGCTAGTGACCATTTGTATCTTCTTGATGAGAATGGAAATAAACTATTCACATATTACGGTTATACTAAAGAAGATTTTTGGACTGAGTGGTACGCTGGAAATACATTCAAAATAAAACTTGAAACAAATGTGAAAGGTACTGCATATGGATTCAAAATAGACAAAATAGAAACCAGACCATAAATTGGCAGTTTCCGTCAATTTCAAGCGAAGTAGTATATATTAAAAAATCGTAACAATAAAGGCAACTTTCATATTTTGTAAGGTGGATGTGTCTTATTTTCAGAAATGGTCAATGACTCACTTCCACTCTCTGTTTTTAGCAAGAATGTGCACGCTTGAGGTGCAAACAACAAGGTATTCATATCTTCAACAAATCCCCATGCACCCTCAACCACTCTTTCCTTTCCTCATAGTCCGGCAGGATTTTCTGCACCTCATTCCAGAAAGCCTTTGAGTGGTCTTTATATTTAGTGTGGCAGAGTTCGTGGACGACCACATAGTCGATAATTGACATTTTAGCCATAACAACCCGCCAGTTGAACCTGAGCTGGTTTGTCTTTGAACAATTTCCCCACTTGTTTTTCAGGGGCTGAACTTTGATGAGAGACGGTTTCTCTTCAAAATACAGCAGATACTTACTGATTCTCTGGTTGAGGACTTTTTCCGCTTTTTCGTGATAGAAACAGATGAATAAAGGCTGTATAATGCGAGGATAGTCAAATTCAGGAACACTTACGGGCACATAAGCTATGAATTTGCTGTGGGTAAAGTTAAGGGTTGGGACTATTTCTTCATTTACCTGGACTACTTTTAACCTGTAGTGCTTGCCTTTGTACGGAAATTTTTCTCCGCTTACGAATTCTTTCCGGGTCTCGTTTCTTATTACCTCATTCATTTTGTCGAGGTTGGTTATGATCCAGCTGGCTTTCCGTCGAAGGTTTGCAGCAACCTCTTCTTTAGTCATGCTGCCCGGAGCTTTGACTGTAAACCCGGATTCCAGATCAATTATAAGCTCAATGGTTTTCTGCCGGGAAGAATAGGTTATACGGTAATCAACGAGTGTGTTTCCGATTTTTATTTGTTCCATCGTCATTCCCGTTGTCTGTATATATTGATCTGTTATTGATCCCTACTGTCTGTGCCATTTACAACAAGTTTTCGATTTACAACAAGTTTTCGATTTACAACAAGTTTCCGATTTACAACAAGTTTGCAATTTTCAGCAAGTTTCGGGCAAGGTTGAGAATAGGTTGAGAATATTATCTTTCAATTTCAGTCGTTTTGATATCAAAATTAATTTTATATAATTCTTTTTTACCAGATTAAGCATTATATTTCTCTTTGCTTTCGTAGTATCTGTAATCATTTTTTTCTATTTACAGCAGGTTCCTGGCAAGGTTGAGAATATTATGGCTTTCCCTTTCAGCTGTTTCTATGTCAAAATCAATTTTATATAATTCCCTTTTGATCGTTTTAAGCATTATCTTTTGCTGTTCGGGTTTTTGCCTCCAGTCAATTACTGCAAGCCCGGTTAAGGCTGAAAAAAGGGGGAGAGAAACGCCTGCAAGCTTTTTCTCGTCCTCTTCTGTAAGGTGCACGGAAGGGTGTACGGAAGCTTTTTCGGCTCCGGCCTGAAACTGGATATAAGCAGCCCTGATCATCTGGAAAACTGCAAATTCTTCCCTGCTCATGCCGTGTTTTCTTGCAACAACATCGACATCAAGCTCGGCTTTGATTCTGTCAAGGTCGGCCAGGAAATCTGTAGTGGAAGTAAGCTCCTGTTCGTGCTCTGCAATCAGTTTTTCGAGCTTTTCCCGGAGGGAAGTATAGTAAATAGGGTTTGTGTTAAGAAGGTTGCTGATTGTGGTCCTGACCTTGTGCTGGATAAGGCTTGCTTTTGCTTTTTGGGAGGTCTTTTTGTTGACGATATCATTGAACTCGGAGGAGTAAATGGAAACAGGGTCATGGAAGACTTTGATGCCGTTTGATTCGAGGTATTCGTGGATCAGCGCTTTGGCTTTGGGGACAGCTTCAAGCACACTCGGGGCTTTTATGCTGTAGTTTGTCCGCATGGCGTTGTAGATCCTGCCGTAAAGGTAGACGTCCTGCCTGAAACGGTTTGCTTCGGGATTGGGGATGATGTTGTTTACAAGGGCGACAAATTCCTTGAAAGCCCTTTCAAACCTGATACGCGCATCTTCGGCGCTCAGGACATCAAGCACGCACCTGTCCACGTATTCGGCAGAATCATAGGTTGTGGGGACGGCTTTGAAGAACCTTTTTACCTTGTTTGCCGCCTGCTCGGCTTTCGGGACATCGTCCATAAGGTGTTCGAGGTAGCCTGCAATATCCCCTTCGTTGAAGATATCAAGGGCTTCTTTGAGCCGCCTGGAAATCCCGCAGTAATCGATAATCAGGCCGTGAGTTTTGTTTTCGGTATAGGGGCGGTTCACCCTTGCGACTGCCTGCATGAGGTTGTGTTCCCGGAGCGGCTTATCAAGATACATGACCTGCTCGATTGGCGCATCAAAGCCAGTAAGGAGCATATCGCAGACGATCAGGAACGCCAGATTATTCTCTTCATCAAACGGTTTCCTGAACTTTTTAATTATCTGCCTCTGCCGGGCTTTTGTCCTGTAGTACTTCCGGATTTCGGCGTGGGGATCGTCTTTTGGG
>JBFHIK010000212.1:0-5047 GCA_041596555.1 Methanosarcina sp. | reverse complement strand
TGAGAATTAGCGGGCAGAATGTCGGAGTCGTGTCCCGGAAGCCGATGAAAAGCCTCTCCGGACGCACCCAGAGGGTCTACGTGTACAACTGCGTTTGAAAGGTAATTCAGGCCGTGCAGCATCCTGTGCCTCACGTTTACCGCGATCTCATGCCCTTCCTTAACGGAGAGCCCGGATTCTACTGCGATGTTAACTTCAGCATAAAGCCTGTGCCCTAACCAGCGCACTCTTATTTCCGTAATCTCCTTTACGTCTTTTACCTGGCTGACTACCTGCCGGATATCGTCAACAATTCGAGGGTCAACCCCATCCATCATGCGGGCAAAAACGGATTTGCCTGCTTCCCATACTATGCGGAGAATTGCAACTGTGATCAAGATCCCGATTATCGGGTCTGCGAGAGGATACCCCAGCCAGATTCCCAGGGCTCCGACAAGCACGGCAAGGCTGGTAAACCCGTCTGCACGTGCATGGTATCCGTCGGCAACAAGGGCAGCACTTCCGATTTCTTTTCCTACCCTGATCCTGAACTTTGCCACCAGTTCATTTCCCAGAAAACCAATAATTGAAGCTGCAGCCACAGCCCATAGAAACCCAACAGGCTGTGGGGAGAGAAGCCTGGAAATCGATTCATAAGCTGCAACTGCAGCACTGAGAAGGATAAGGAAAACAATTAACAGACCTGCGAGATCTTCTGCCCTGCCGTAGCCGTAAGTAAAACTTTTGTTGGGTTTTTTTCTGGAGAGCAGGAAGGCGAAACCCAGTGGTATTGCAGTTGCGGCATCTCCGAAGTTATGAATGGTATCAGCAAGAAGAGCTACACTTCCCGAAACCCATACGACAAGAATTTGAAAGAGCGCAGTTATCATCAAGCCGGCAAAGGACCATTTGACAGCAGAGAGCCCTCTTTCCGTGGAAAGAAGTTCGGGGTCCACAACTCCGTGGGCATGGGAATATGAGTGTTTTTCTCCTGAATGCTCGATTTCTTGTCTTGTCAGGCTCAGACCTCCCTGCCTGTATATCTCTGACGAAGATACTTTCACAGGGAATGGATTCAATTTATAGAAAATGTAAGGAAAATGTAAGGAGAATGTAAAGAGAATGTAAAGAGAATGTAAAGAGAATGTAAAGAAGGGATCTTAAATGGAAATGCCTCTTGAGCCCTTAAAACTCTTTAGAACCACTGGTCAAGGGTTTTCTGCCGGGCTCCTGAAGCTGCTTTAAGGCGTTCTGCAGCTTTTTCTACCCTGTCTGCGGAGAAGTCATTCTCCTCGCAGAGGAATTTGAGGAGTTTTTCGGAATCTGGCTTGCCCCATTTGATTTCATAGTTGTCCGTGACCTCAGGATGGGTAAAAAGTTCCTTAATACTGTCGAGACCTTCGATTTCCACTCCCTTTTCCCGGAGCACGGCATGGATGTCTCCATGCTTTTTAATCAATTTAAGGGCTGTTTTTGGGCCCACTTTTTCCAGGCCTTTGTTATAATCCGTGCCCACGCAGATTGCAATATCGATAAGCTGGTCCCGGTTGACTCCCAGAGCTCCGAGGGTTTCATCGAGTTCTATTATTTCAAGTTCGGCATCAACGTATACATTCTTTCCAGGGAGCTTTCGTTTTCCAGTGACCGTCATGTTACGGACGACTCTCGGGGCTCCGAAAAGGAAAGAATCGTAGTCCTGGGAAGCAACACAATCGGCATCCTTTTTAATAACCATATGAGCAGCCTGTGCCTCTCCTTCACAGGGGGCCTGTATCCAGGGAATACCCATTATTCCGAGAAGGTATTTGGAATCTTCAACAATGGTCTGGTCAACCTTTGAAGATGCCTGAGCATACTTATGAGCGGCTTCAATATCCCCTTCTGCCTTTGCATTTTCCCATTTTTCCAGTGAAGTCTCCCTTACTTCTTTTCTTCGGCTAAGGGTTTCGGATTTAAGGTCAGGGGGCTTACCATCAAAAATGAATACAGGTTTGATTCCGGCTTCAACCAGGCTTGCTGTCCTGTAGAGCAGGCCGGAGAGATGCGAGGTCACTTTCCCGCTTGAATTAACCAGAGGACTTCCATCCCTCTGGCGGATAATGCTCAAAAACTGGTGAAGGGTGTTAAATGCATCAATTGCAACCACCTGGTTTGAGAGGGCAGTAAGCTCTATTTTTCTTTTCTGAAGCAGATCTCCTATATCCGTGCCCATATTTTTCCCTCTGGTGTATAAAACTCTTTTTTAGCCTCAGGCTTCTTTACTTTTACTCTATGGTTTTAATTCTTTTACTGCTTACGGGCAGTTACGATCCTCAGGCAGTTTTAATCTGGGGATACTTTGTACTCCCTAGATCTTGTTCCAGGTACCTCTTTCCCAATATCTCGCTCCAGGTATCTCTACTTACTGGACAATAGGCTTTATATGTACTGAAGTTTTGTGCCTGTTGCCAGATAAACTGCCTTTTGAGATGGAGGGGATTAAAAAGGGGATTTTCGGGAAATTATTCCAGAGAAGGGGATTTTCAGGAAATTATTCCAGGATAATCTCCGCAGGTTCGCTCATATTGAAGTTCAGGCGGTAATCTTCTGCATAGAGTGCGGTATAATAGGTCCCTTCAGGCAGAATGTCATAGACAAAAGCCGTATTTTCATCCATCTTAAGTGTGCCAAGTGCTGTCCAGTCCTTAATTCCGGATTTTCCGTAGACAGGTGCGTATGCAGTAACTATATCTCCGGGTTCCGGTTCAAGCACTTCTTTTGAGAACAGGACGTTTCCATCATCCAGGGTTTCGTAGGGATTCATGTAAGCTCTGACAGTTCCGTTGAGAGTGTCCAGATAAAGCTGGGCAAGACAGGATCTGAACTCTCCATCTCTTTGAAGCCCCAGTTCTGCAGTAAATATTCTGTTCCCATTCTCGCTTTCTCCCCCACAGGCTGCATAAATAAGGGAGTTTTTACCTGTTTCAGAGTCCTCTATAAAGATCCATTCTCCATCCCAGGCAGGGAGGCTGTAGTTCGTGCCCCCTGCGCAGGCAAGGGGCATTCTTCCTATGAGAACAGGTCCTTCCGGAGAGGTAATAAAGTAAACCTGGTCTACTGAAGCCAGCCCGGAATCATCTTCTACTGAAAAGGAATCTCCGGATTTAGAGATGCCGGGTTCTGTAAAGTCCGCACAGGTCCTCACAGAATAGCCATCAAGGAAGTCCATCCATACATCTGAAATGGAAACCCTGCCGTAATACGCAGAGTAGTTATCCGGATTCTGGGGAGAATACACGGATACCCCATATGCCTCAGGCATTGTGCCGTCCTGCCTTGAGTAAACAACAAAATCTTCAAGCGATTTAATGAGCGCGTCAGACCTGCCTGAAAGTTCCGGCATTTCCTCTCCTATTCTCAGGGCAAAACTCTTCAGGTCCATTGAGATTTCAGAGCCTTTCTTTGGTTCGACCCCGAACTTCCTGGCTTTCGTAATAGATGCCCCAAGTCCGCAATACCCTTTTGGGTTTGAGACGCTTGTACCCATATCCTCTGCAAGCCCATCTACATTCCGCAGTACTTCATCGGTTTTGGAGAGGTCAAGAAGAGAAAGAGTTCTGGGAGGCACATGAGAGGGATTATCAAGGTAGCTGTCAATGATAACCCTGGCCATTTCTTCTGTCGAAGCGTTTGGATTCTTTGAGACATGCCCTATGAAAGCAACATAGTCCCAGCCGTGGGTAGGCTCGATTGATTCTGAGGCAAGCATGTAATCGGCAGAAGATTCAACTGCTCTCGCAAGCTCAAGGGTAGACATGAGGCAGGCATCAAAACCGAGAAGGTCAAAATGCATTCCTGAGGTCTCAAGGACATTGCTCAGTTCAGGCAGCTCCAGCCTGTCATAACCATGATTTTCGTCAAAGCAAACCCCCCTGTAAGCATCTCCATGATCCCAGAAAATAAGCAGGACTCTTTCACTCCCATAGTTTTCTCGAATATACGAAAGAAAAGTTTCAAGCCCTGCGGCATCTCCCATGTTTGCATGGGGATATGTTTTCTGGTGGATGCCCTCGTTGCCGATGACCTCATCCCCTCCGTCCTTTCTGAGGTCATCAAGCGCTGCGATTGTCATGCCCTCCCATCCATCCACAGAAGCTCCCCCATAAGCTATCAGAATTTCCGTATCTTTCCCGTTCAGCATGGAGGCCCCATCAATAATTTCGAGGATGTCCTTGCTGGCATATCTATTTGAAGACTCAAGATCACTTCCAACCATATAGACAGCAACAACAGTAGATAGATGTTGTTTCGGAAAAGCTACCTCAGGTTCTGCGGAATTATCTACACCTTCTTTTAGACAGCCGCTGCTCAGTAGCAAAAAAAGAATGAGAATTAAAATAATTACAGTAAACCCTGTTTTCTGGAATTGCCATCCCAAATTCAGCTCTCCATAAATGCCATCGCGGTTATCCAGGAGAAAAGGGAAACATCCAGAAACTTTAAAGATTTGTCGGCATCCGTCGAAGTATGAGGGTGTCAGGCTGCAAGATCAAGTCGGACATCAATCACAGAATCTTCATTTGCCTCTATTTTGGATATTGTCAGTAGATTTCCTTTTCTTTCCAGAAGCGTCGCCTTTGTGACCTGGACCTGATGCCCATCAATTTGTTTTTTGCTATTATTTTTATGGATAACCAGAAGCTTCTGGCCCATCTCGGCTCCTTCTCCTATTTTAGACACTATATTTCGTATTACCTGTTCAAAATCAGAATAAATCAAAATCTCCGACTTATTTGCAACCTTTTTGATAATGCCAATCGGTTCCAGATTAAGGTGCATATTAGCTTTCCTTCTTTACCTGTTTACACAAGTAATCAATATACTAACTCTGAGTAATAATAACTTACGATACACGATATCCATTAGAATATATTTATAAATGCCCTGATTCCAGATATACCTCCTTACTACAGGACATCCGATATATAAACTTTGCTAAATGATGGAGCTTGCGTCCGAAAAGAATGAGGGAAAGTGTATTTCTGAATAGTTGCATAGCACCAATTATTATGTATATGGATAAAAGTAT
>JBFHIK010000211.1:0-5059 GCA_041596555.1 Methanosarcina sp. | reverse complement strand
GAGATGAAGAACGGGGACGGATACAGGAGCTTATCGAGGCTGTTTCCCTGAGTGAGGAACTGCTTTTCCGCTATCCCGGAGAATTGAGCGGAGGGCAGCTCCAGAGGGTTTCAATAGCCAGAGTCCTGGGCATGAAACCGGAGTTCATAGTTGCGGATGAGCCCACTTCAATGCTCGACCCACTTGTCCAGGGGCAGGTTCTTTTCCTTCTCAAAAAACTGCAAAATGATTATGGAATCAGTTTTCTATTCATCTCCCATGATATGCAGGTCGTGGAATGGATGAGTGATGAAATCGCTTTCATGGAGGAAGGAAAAATTGTCGGTTTCAGGTAGTGGTGCCGGGCAAGAATTCGTACCCAGTACCCGATTTACCTGTTTTTATTTAATTCATTTTACCGGGCTTACTTTTGCTTTATTATAATCAGTAAATTTTTTCCTGTCGGATCAGAAAGATGTGTATAAAATATGATAGGGGAAATATATAGAGAATAAGAGAAATATCTGAAAATAGGAGAAATTGCATGGAAAACAAAGCTCAAAATCAAAATGAAACGTCTGTTGACCTGATGCAAAAGCCTGAGGTAGATGCCGAGCGTTTTTTCAAGCTTGTTGATTCCTCTGTCCGGGGCTTGAGGGAGTGCAGGCTCATTGCTGCGGCTTTTGAGCTTGGAGTGTTTGAAGCTCTTAAAGTCCCCTTATCAGCAGGAGTTCTGGCTGAAAAGCTCGGATGCGACCCTGTGCTTATGCCCCACTTCTGTGAGGCTCTCCACAGCCTCGGTTTCCTTGATAGGTTTGAGGAAGGGGCACATGAGGAAGGGGCACATGAGGAAGGGGCACATGAGGAAGAGGAAAATGTGCAGATGCAGGAAAAAAGCGAAGGCGAATCCGAAGGCAGATCTGAAGGTAAACCATCTGATCACAGAGTAAACCCTGATCACGAAGTAAAAAATCATGGGGCAGTGTACCTGGTATCGGAACTCAGTGCAACGTATCTTCTGGAAGGCTCTCCGTTTTCTCAGCGGCATTACCTTGCCGAAAGGCTAAGGAATGTTGAACTCTGGGTCCGGCTTCCGCAGATCCTGAAGAGAGGGCCTGAGATTGTCGAGAAAGGGCCTTTTTTCGGAGAGGTTGTCCAATGTATGGCTGAAAATGCGCGCTGCGGTCTGCTTCAGGAAACGGTTCGGGTTGTCCGGGAAAATGTGGATTTTACAAAGGTCAAAAAGCTGCTTGACCTCGGGGGAGGACACGGGCTCTATGCAATCGCTTTTGCAAAATTGAATGAAAACCTTCAGGCTTTTGTTTTCGACCTCCCTCCTGTTACGCAAAAAACAAAAGATTTTATAGAAAAGTACGGAGCTTCAAGAGTGGATATAATTCCAGGGGACTTTTTTAATGATGAAATCGGAAGTGGATACGATGTTATCTTTTCTTCCTTTAATCCCGGAGGAAAAGTGCCTTCCCTTATCCCGAAGATTTCCAAAGCCCTGACTCCAGGAGGCGTTTTTGTAACCAGGCAGATCCCTGACGAAAAAATGAAATCCAGCCCTCTTCTCAGCCTCGATTGGAACCTCTGGACTTTTGAAGATGTGAAAAAAGGAGGGTCAGGATACAGTTTTGAAAACAGCGTCCCCTTTTCCGAATATATAGAGATGCTGGAAAGCCACGGGCTTGAAGTATTCCGTGTCCTAGACATGAATGACGGGTCAAGGATCGTGTTTGCCTGGAAAGTAGCCTGAGTTTTGCAGGGTGAATACAGTAATTTCTCCTGCAATATTTTTCCGCCACGAATAGGCTACTTACAGGCTTGAAAATACCTATATTTAAGCATGGACCTGGAAGAAACCTGGAAGATAACACTTTTTTGATATGGATATCGCATTTCCGTCAGGGACAATTGTTAATTAACCTGTTTTTAACTCCATAAGCACGCATTTTGCTGCAGGAAAACCGGAGAGATTCTAATCCGGCTTTGTAGAATGGATTTTAATGAATCAAAACCAGCAGGCAAAATAAAGGTTTGAGAGACAAAAGTACAGGTTTTATTCTGACAGTTTTTTACAAAGGGGGCGGGGTTCCTGAAACTGTTACTCAAAAATCCTGATTGGATCAAATCACAGAGCCTGCCTGTTTTCCCACACCAGACTGAATAAAATCTCTAACGGCAACGTTATTACCCAAAAAAACAATCTCTTAATGGGGATTGTTGTGATTCGCGAAGCCATGTTCTACGAGAAACTTGAAGCTGACAAAGTACAGTGCGGGCTCTGTGCCCACAGGTGCAAAATCGCCCCAGGAAAGAGGGGGTTTTGCAGGGTCCGGGAAAACAGGGGAGGGAATCTTTATTCTCTTATTTACGGTACGGTTTCCAGCGAAGCTGTGGACCCTATCGAAAAAAAGCCTCTTTATCATTTCTATCCGGGGTCTTATGCATACTCAGTGGGGACTGTCGGGTGCAACTTCCGCTGCAAACACTGCCAGAACTGGACTATTTCCCAGACCGACGTGGAAGATTCCTATGTCAGGGACATCTCCCCTGAAGAGCTGGTGGAAAGGGCGCTTATTTCGGGTTCGAGGTCAATCGCCTGGACCTACAACGAGCCCACGATCTGGCACGAGTATACATACGAAAGTGCAAAGCTGGCAAAGGACGCGGGCCTTGCGACCGTCTACGTGACCAACGGCTACATGACTCCGGAAGCCCTCAGGCACATTGCCCCCAGGCTGGACGCTGCGAATATCGATATCAAGGCTTTCACTGAAAAGTTCTACCATGACGTTGCCAGCGCAAAACTGGCTCCAGTGCTTGAGGCTTCTGCCCTTGCAAAGGAACTCGGGATCCATGTGGAAATTACCAACCTCATCATCCCAAAACAAAACGACTCTCCTGACGAGCTCCGGGAACTTTCAAAATGGGTCTACAAAAACCTCGGGCCTGACACTCCCCTCCACTTCACGCGCTTCCACCCCCAGTACCAGATGCAGGACCTCTCCCCTACTCCGATAAAAACAATGGAAGATGCCTGTAAAATCGCATAGGAAGAGGGGATGAAGTATGTCTATATGGGCAATGTTCCGGGATGCGACCTCAACAATACCATCTGTCCTAACTGCGGGAAAATACTTATCATTCGAGGGTTTTTTGATATAGAAAAGTACGAAATAACTCCTGAAAAGACCTGCCCTGTGTGCGGAGAGAATATCCCTATCATTGGAGAGTATGCGGGCTCAAAAAAGGTATTGAATGAAGATGAAGATTGAAAGCGGTTCCTGATTAACTGATTGATCTATTCCGGAATCCCGGATGAAATCTTTCGGTTTTCTCTCCCTGCGCCGCAATAGGCCTGGGCCGACCTGCTAACCAGATAAAAATCGACCTGAAGACGGGCACCGCAATTATGAAGGACTATATAATGACGAAGTGACCCCCGGGCTGAGAGGATACTTTCCTTAACTTCCAATAAACGATTTTCGATTTACAGGGTAAATATAAGCGCCCCCGCCAGCTTGTCTGGCGGCTCGTCAAAAAAAGCAGAAAAAGAAAGATATGAAAAACAGATTTGAATGCACATTTCAAACCATAGCACTTTTGTGCCACTATGTTATACTAAAAAGTCATTTTGTTGATATAATGTCAATAAAATATCCAATAGTTATACATTATTGTCCTATATTGGCATGGGGTCGAAATGTAAATTTGAAAGAAGACTTAGACCGAAATTTATGCAGATTTGAGCTGTAGGGTTCTCATTCTAACTCAAAAGAGCCCTCAAATGCTTTTTTAGCCCTCTTAAATGTCAGAAAAGATATTTTCCGCACCCTTCTTCAAAGATTTTTATTATCCCTGCCCTCAGGGAAGGCGTATAGTTGCCAGGTTCGGCTTCAACAGCCCTGTGCAGGTCTTCAAGTTCTACCCACTCAACGGAAACGGCTTCCTCAGGGTCGTGACGGATAAGGCTGGCAGTTTCTTCCGAACATCTGCCTGAAAATACCGTATGATAGGCTCCTTTATTTTCCAGGACACAGGGGATTTTGAACAATTTCCTGAAAGGGACTGAGATTCCTATTTCTTCGAGCATCTCCCGCGCCATGCAGGTCTCGTAGGACTCGTTTGCGACAGTGCCGCTTACGGAATAGGTATATCGGTTGGGATACCAGATTTTTTCAGGCGCCTGCTTCTGGAGGAGCATTCTATTTTCCGGGTCCAGAAGGATGAGCTGGGAAGCCCTGTGGATGTGGTTTCCCGAATAAAAATCTTCTCTCGGGCGCAGTCCAAGAAAGTTATCATCTCTGTCAACTTCACTGATCAACTCTGTCACAGGAAACCTCCGGTTTAGCTCCGGGATCTTTAATGAGGATACGGCATAATAAAAATGGTATAAAAGTAAAATTCAAAAAATAAAATTAAATGAAATAATCTGAAAAATGGAAATTTTGCTTTTCAGGTGCTCAGGGTTCAGAGACCTCTTTTGGTTTCTCTGCGGATCTCTGGATCTCTTCAAGCAGCTGGTCGTCGGTCTTTCCTTTTATGTCAATCCCGAGCTTTGCAGCGGTCTCCTGTACCTTTGTCTTTGGAGCTATGGGTTCCTTTAAGGATTTCTCAAAATCCTTCAGGTTCTGTTCGGATTCTTTCTGGGCTTTTTTGAATTCTCCCACCGAACTTCCCATGGACCGTGCAAGTTCCGGGAGTTTGCTTGCCCCAAACAGGAGCATAACGACTGCTAATATAAGCATCAGTTCTGTGGGACCTGGCATGCCAACCATATATATACCTCAAATTTTTACCTTTTTCTGGTATTTTTAAGTTTATTAATATATTATTTATCAGTAATTAATATATTATTTATCAGTAGATTGTAGTATATTATAATATACTTTTAGTAGAACAAAAATTATTCTGAAAAACTGCTGTTTAGTAAAGAATGAGGATTTGCTTCTACTATATAAACCTTTTATTGTTTACATATTATCTTACATGGTTTATATATTTATTCTTATGTTAAATTGTATGACTTTTATTTACTCTTGAATAAATTATCCTGTCTGTTATTTCTAATCAG
>JBFHIK010000210.1:0-5090 GCA_041596555.1 Methanosarcina sp. | reverse complement strand
TGGGAAAGTCCTTGATACTGACGGCATCCGCGTGGAACTTGAAAACGGCTGGGTACTTGTCCGCCCCTCGGGCACGGAAGCGAAGGTAAGGATTACGGCAGAAGCCAGGGAAAACGTAGATGAGATATATGCCATGGCAGAAAAAATAGTGAAGGAGGCTCTTAAATGAAAGCAGTTGTCCTTGTGGCAGGCAAAGGCACAAGGATGGAACCTCTGACCTCCGACTGCCCTAAAGTAATGCTTGAGGTTGCAAACAGACCTATACTTGAACATATCCTGAACGCAGCCGTAGAAGCTGGTATTGAGGGTTTTGTCTTCATTACGGGATACCTGGAAGAGCAAATAAAAGCCCACTTTGGGGACGGAAGTAAATGGGGAGTGAGCATTGAGTATGTGCAGCAAAAAGAGCAGCTAGGAACTGCAAATGCGATAGGCTATGCCAGGGGACACGTTGAAGGGGCATTCCTTGTACTTAACGGGGACATGCTTATCGGGCAGGAGGATTTAATATCTCTGGTTTCAAGGAAAGAAGAAGCAGTTATCTGCGTAAAAGAGGTGGAAAACCCCTCGGATTTCGGGGTGCTTGAGACCGATAATAATAAAGTAGTCAGGATAATTGAAAAGCCGAAAAATCCCCCAACCAACCTTGCAAATGCCGGGATTTACCTTTTCAGGGAGTCCATATTTGACTTCATTGACAAAACCCAGCTTTCCGTAAGAAGGGAACTTGAGATAACAGACTCCATTCAGATGCTGATAGACAGTGGAGCGCCTGTAGGCTACAGCCCCCTCACAGGCAGGTGGATTGACATCGGATATCCCTGGGACCTCCTTAAAGCAAACGAACACCTTTTAAAAGATCTCAAGGGCAGCTGTGAAGGCACCGTGGAGCCATATGCAACCATAAAAGGGGAAGTTGCAATCGGAAAAGGCACTCTCATCCGAAATGGTTCCTATATCGAAGGACCTGTAGTAATAGGTGAAAACTGCGATATAGGGCCCAACTGCTTTATTCGCCCTTCAACTGCAATAGGCAACCGCGTAAGGATAGGAAACGCTGTGGAGTTAAAAAACACAATTGTCATGGAAGGCACTCATGTAGGGCACCTGAGTTATGTAGGAGACAGCGTCATCGGACGCCGCTGTAATTTTGGAGCCGGTACGAAGGTTGCAAATCTCCGCCACGATGGGAAAAACATAAAGGTAATACTAAAAGGCAGGATTCTTGACTCAGGCAGAAGAAAACTTGGCGTGATCATGGGAGATGATGTGCATACCGGCATCAATACCAGTATAAATATAGGCGTGATATTGGAAAAAGGAAAAGCCACACTTCCCGGAGAAGTTGTCAAACACTAAGCCGATCAAGCACTGAGCCGATCAAGCACTGAGCCGATCAAGCACTGAGCCGATCAAGCACTGAGCCGATTAAGTACTGAGCCCGGCACCAAAATAAGAAAAAGAAGCAGGAATCCCTTCCCCTTATCCCGAAGGGATAAGAGGGGAATCCCTGAATTTTTTGTTTGAATCTTAATTTATTATCCGGATCAATTTTAAAGGGTTCAGGAATACAGCTGTTTTATGCTCCAGAACACTGTGTTTCGGAATAAACCTTTTACTTCCACATTGAGAGATCCTTCATTCATTTTCTCTACAGCTTTCCTTAAAGTATCATCCGAATCAATAATCTCTCTTAAAGTATTTTCATCGGATTCGATGGTTATGGAGGGACCTATCTTTGAATTTGGATCATTGGGAGTGTCATACCTGTAAAACTCTCCTACCTGTCCCCCCCTCATAAGTAAAGTTACATAGAGCATCTCACCATTCTCGAGTTCAATTTTCCCTGCAATTTCTTCACTTGCCACCAGCCTTTTAACAAGTAAAGGAACGTTATCAAAATTCTTGTTATAAAGCCCCATCTGCGCACTTAATTCGGAAAAAAGATCGTTCTCCGGACTGGAATTAATAGGAGTTGTAAAGGTTTCAGCTGCTTTAATGTTACCCGCACCGGAAGCCGGACCTGCTATAGAAGCAAGTAAAAACAAAACAAGAAAGGAAACCATAATCCTATTTTTACTATAAATCATAGTTGAAAATAAGAAGTAGAGATATAAAAAGTTATCAATAGAAAGTAAAATTCTCCAAAAAAGGGAGAGAAGTCGGTTAATTGAAATATCTTAAAATAAATAATAAAAATCAGAAACAAAACCAAAATTAAACTCAAAAAACCAAAAATAAAAAACTTACCGGGATATGTTTTATCCAGCGGCAAGAGTTAAAGTTTAAGAGAGGGTCTGAACACCTCAGTACAGTACATGTCGAAGACCTGATCTTCAACCTGTTCGTAGATTTTCTTATAATCTTTTGACTTTGGGTCGTGCTTGCTCATAGTCTTTTTGACTTCAGCATTCATTTTATCAAGAGTTTTCTGGTCGAAACCTTCCGTATTCTCCATAGTAAACATATAAATCATACTCTGGAACTAACTTAGTTAAATGCTTAAGATTTTTTGCATTATTTAAATTTTTATATTACACATACAGTATTACCATACAAATAGATTAATCACCATAAAAATTGATTAATCAGGTAACATGCTGGAAATTAATTGCCAGCTCTTAACTATTTTTGAAAATAGTTTTAATGTTATAAACAATATATTTATAGTATCACTCAGATATATTAAATTTCCCTTTTATGACCTTTATTCGTACTTTAAATGAATAGACCTGAGGGTTTGCCAAATAATCCTTTATAAAAGCCTCTTTATTCAAAGAAATAATTTTTCAAAGCCTGTATAAACGGTTGTTCAAGCAAATTTTAAACAATAAGCTTTTTAGTTCTTACTCCTATAAATATTTTACATATATGGAATATCCTTCAGGACATACACATCTATACATTAGATTAAATATATGAATATATAATGATTACCTGAAGTACATAGACACTATTATACAGATAAACGGTAGGATACAGAAAAGGGTAGGGAAATAATATCCTTCATGAATAATTATCAGCAAACGGGTTTCTGTTTTACGGAGTCAGGATAAGGCTTTCGCAATCGAATATCCATACTGGTTCAGGGGGTTAATTTTATTAGCTCTTCAGGTTACTATAAGGCATAGAAAGGTATTAGGTATAGAAAAGTATTCGAGTTGATAACAAAGTGCGACCGATCTCACAAAGAGTGAACGCTAAGAAAATTCACGAGAAAAATACCGAGCTCGGGAAATCCACATCCGAACTTCTTATCCTGAAGGCCGAAGGATATCCCCTGAGCGGCATGATGGAAGAATATCCTGTTATTGAAAACAGGGAAGTTTTTGAATTCTATGCACGGGAACAGTGGAAAGGGAGTGTTGCCCGCAAAGGAGATTATCTCTTTGACAAGAGAATGTTCCCTGACTTTGCATACCGCATTATCGATGTGGAACCTGCAGAATCCATCATAGGCAACTCAACATCCATTATCGTAACTGAAGAGGAAAATGGAATTTCTTCCTCTGAAGAGATAAAAAGTGATGTTAGATTTGAAGATGTTATAGGGCAGGAACTTGCAAAACAGAAGTGCAGGCTGATCGAACGCTTTCTGGAAGAGCCCGAACGTTTCGGGAAATGGGCACCAAGAAACATTCTGTTCTTTGGTCCCTCGGGTACTGGAAAAACCATGCTTGCAAAAGCTCTTGCAAGCAAGACCGATGTGCCGATCATTCCGGTCAAGGCAACCCAGCTAATAGGAGAATATGTAGGGGACGGAGCCCGTCAGATCCACCAGCTCTATGACAGGGCAGAAGAGATGTCTCCCTGTATAATCTTCATTGACGAACTTGATGCCATTGCCCTGGACAGGCGATTTCAGGAGCTCAGAGGAGACGTAAGCGAGATCGTAAATGCTCTTCTTACAGAAATGGACGGGATAGTTGAACGCGACGGAGTCTGTACCATCTGTTCGACAAACCGTGT
Source organism: Methanosarcina sp. (assembly GCA_041596555.1). Lineage (GTDB taxonomy): Archaea > Halobacteriota > Methanosarcinia > Methanosarcinales > Methanosarcinaceae > Methanosarcina. The sequence goes on along the minus strand of JBFHIK010000210.1, from coordinate 1,121 downwards.
CAATTCTCTGGACTCTGCTGTGAGAAGCAGGTTCGAAGAAGAGATTGAGTTTGTCCTTCCGGGGGAAGAAGAAATAATTCATATACTGGAATCAAATGTGAAGACCTTCCCTCTACAGGTAGAGGAATTTGATTTCCAGACACTTGCAAAGAAAGCTAAAGGGCTTTCAGGCAGGGATATCGTAGAAAAAATCCTCAAAACCGCCCTTCATCAGGCAATCATCGAAGATAGGGAAATTGTCAGCGGTAAAGACTTTGAAAAAGCCCTTGCAAGATTGGGAAGAAAAGATTTCGCTCAGGACCCTACCCATCTGTATGTATAAACTTAAAAGAGAAAGAACCTACAAGAGAAAGTGCCTTTTAATCCCTTTTCTATGAGATATTTTCAGGCACCTATCTCAGGTATAACTCCTTACCTGCTTTTACAATTTTCCTGTGAAGACTTATCTGTTCAGTATAAGGAAATATTATTATCAGGAAATATTAGTATCAGCTCTGGTAATTTATAAGAAACTTTAAAGAAGTTTAGAAGAGAAGTTTCTTGTTAAAGCCTCTGGGATAGTTTTATGTATAGAAATCATTAATGTATAGAAATCATTATTCTTTATCAGAAACCATATTTAACTAAGGTCTCAACCATACCCTAAACAAGATTTAAAAGGGATTCTCATGAATGAAATACGTGAAGTCGACCGCTTTGAGTGCAGGGTTATAAGCGTAACCCGGAACATGGCCTGGAAAGGTGTGACAGTTGAAGAAAACGATACAAGAGGGAGGGTGTACTTCGGAAGGGTCAACGGTGAAATTGAAATCAACCCTGGAGACACATTCTATCTCGGTATCAAGCAGATCTATGAAATAGAAGACAAGACCATGAGAGTTACACTCTACGACGCTGAAAACAAAAATCTGGACTGGACGCTTGTCTGAACAACCTGATAATACTGAATAAATATTCTTTCTACAGGTTTATTTCCTGTAGATAAATTTAATCCAATTTTTAAACTCTGCTTTTAAAGAAAACTTCAAATTTTTCGCAAAAAACCCTGTACCCGAAATATGAAGGCTCGACCATGCTTGTTTATTCAGGGCTGTTTATTCAGGGCTGTATGGTATCTCAAG
>JBFHIK010000209.1:0-5100 GCA_041596555.1 Methanosarcina sp. | reverse complement strand
GGGAATTTTGTATTTACTTCTGCGGCCAAATGCTTAAAATCTGAGTTATCAAGAATAATGACTGTCTAATAGCCTGATTCTTTACATTTATTTTTTTCCATACAGCCATGCATTTTATATAAACATTGAGAAAAAAAGTCGTCATGGTAAGGAAAATTCGATTATTCACTGAGAAAAATTGCTCCAATAGGCTATGTTGCGGAAATGTACTTTGCTTATTAATTCATAGAATTCTGCTATTAATTCATAGAATTTATGATTTTTCCGTTACCTGGAATGTAATCCTTGATTCCGTCCCTTGATCTCGTTTAATCTCAATTTTTCCATCCAGCTGATCAACAAGGATGCTAACTAACTGCAGTCCCAGTGATTCAACACTTTCCAATGCTACGTTTTCAGGAATTCCTTTTCCATTATCTGAAATTGTCAGGTTGAAAAGGGATTTATTTACTTCATTATCCTTCTCTTCCCTGCAAAGCCGGATTCGAATTTCCCCTTCTTTGTCTTCAGTAAATGCATGTTTAAGGGAATTGGAAATAAGTTCATTAACAATTATTCCTAATGGGACAGCAGTATCCATATTAAATAATATATTTTCTTCCAGATCCATGTCCAGGTGGATATTTTTACTGAAAAGGCTGTAAGTCTTGAAAAGATTTTCAGCTAACTTTTGAAGATATGCCGAAAAGCTCACTGTGTCGGTTCCTTCTCCTTTATGGAGTTCTTCATGGATAAGGGACATTGAGAGTACACGGTTCTGACTTTCCCTGAACGCTTCAAGGACCTCTTTATCCCTGAACTTTTCAGCCTGGAGGTCAAGAAGAGACGATATAACTTGTAAATTGTTCTTGATTCTGTGGTGGATTTCTTTTTTACGGGCAATCTCAATTTTTACCAGAGCTTCTTCTGCCCTTTTTCTTTTGTCGATATCAGTGAGCATATTCATAACGCCAATAAACATGCCATCCTCATCGAAAAGGGGTTTAGCATTTAAAAATGTCCAGAAAGAGGAGCCATCTTTACATATTAATTTCAATTCATAGCTCTCACTTATTCCCTGCCTCCTCTTTTCCAGATTCAGTTGGACAATAGGTTTATATTCCTCATTGATGAAGCCCCATATCGGTCTACCAATAACTTCCTCCAGAGTGCATCCGAGCATGTCTGCTAGTTTCTTGTTAGCGTAAGTGATTATGGCTCCATTGTCAGTTATGAGTATACCTTCGTTAGCTGTCTCAACGATGTTACGGTACTTTTCCTCACTTTCCCGAAGTTTTTCTTCTGATCTTCTGCTTTCGGTAATATCTCTGGAAATGAACGAGATTGCGGCCAGCTTTCCATGGATATCAAAAACCGGAGAAAGAGTTATTGAAACATATATTATCTTCCCGTCCTTTCTTAACCGTAAAGTCTCATATCGGGGGATCCCTGCTCTCTTTTTAATCAGTTCATTTAATTTTTGTGGTTCTTTCTCTAAATGGGATGGAACCAGGATGGATATGGGTTTTCCAAGAATTTCTTCCGCTAAATAACCATAGACTTGCTCTGCCCCTTTATTCCAGCTTGTAATAATGCCTTCAAGGGATATCGTGCCAATAGCATCATTTGATGATTCCACAATATTCGCTAAGATCTGATTTTTCTCTTCTGATTTTATGCGCTCGGTAATGTCCTGGAGTGTTCCTATCGTTCGAACAGGGATATTTTCTTCATTAAAAATAACTTCGCCCTGCGCATGGATGACGCGCTCTTCCTTATTAGCCAAGATAATCCGATAATCGATACTGATGGGTTTTTCGTTTAAAGATTTATTAAAGTAACTATCTACATAGTCTCGATCATCGGGGTGCACATAACTTAAAAATACATTGCGAGTTACGCTGAACTCTTGAGGTTCGCATCCATAAATCCGATAAACTTGATCAGACAAGTATAATTTATTAGTTATAATATTCCAATCCCAGTTTCCAATATGAGCTATTTTTTGAGCTTCAGCAAGACCTTTTTCACTTTTTTCCAATGACTTATAAGCTTCTTCAAGCTCAGAAGTACGCGCTTTAACTTTTTTTTCTAAATTGTCATGTGCTTTTTTTAGAGCTTCTTCTGCTTTTTTGCGGTCAGTGATATCTATGAATGCAGAAACGGATCCGTGCGGGTTGCCCTGCTCGTCATGCAAGGGTATAGCGTGGCCCAATACGTGTCGCACCGCGCCTTCAGGATAGATAAGATCGAATTCGTAGTCGTTTATCTCTATACCTGCGGCCGACATCTGTACCGGCATATCTGCAGGTGGGATCTCCACTCCGTCCTTGAACACTCTAAACGTCTCGGATTTCTCTCCTTCAGGAGCTGATTTGGACGAGTTTGCACCCTCCGGAATTCGGATCCATTCATAGGAGAGCCGATTACCAGTTACCTTGAGCGCCAGGGGATCTTGCGCTACCCACACGGCAGCAGGCACTGCATCCAACACTACTGCAAGTTCATCCGAGCGAGCACGCTCACGTTTCTCGCTTTCCCGCAGCGCATCCACCAGAACCTCGCGCTCCGCCAGCGACCGAGCCAGCTTGATATTGCTGTAGCTTAGTTGCGAGAGCATGTTGGCAAAGGTCATGAAGAAGCCCATGCCTGAGTCCACAGTCTCCCTGCTCAGCCGTGGAACTTTTTCAAGCGCTGCTATGTATTCCTCTTCATTGAAGCCGTATTGTCTGGCCTGAGACCGGAAAAGCTCATAGTCCAGAGGCTCATCCTCAAAAATGAACTGCCCTGCGAAGATATACCCGATGTGCTGGTCGCCCACCATGATGGGAGTCAATATGTCCCACATATTGTTCTTGCACCTGTACATCTTAAACTCACCAGGGACAACGCCCGTTGATAACTTTATGTTGTTTTCTCCACAGTGCTTGCAGGCTTCGGGGTGAACCCTGTGGAATTTGGTGCAGATATCCTGCCATCCAACACCTACAAGAACATTACCTTTGAGATCATTCAGGCCTATAGGAATGTGAACTAGCTTATAGAAATCATCCATGAGGGACTGGGCCGCCTTGAAATCAATGATTTCAGAAAGCTCCATGTTCCCCTTGTCCCAGGCAGGAGAGGGAATGCTCTTCAACTTCAGCCCTGTGCGTGGCTCACTCGAAAGTGGAACCTCCTCTTCTGCCTGCTTTTGCTTGGTGGCATTTTTCCTCCCGAAATTTTCTATCCGCTCCCATTTTCCTTCCCTTTTGATCAGAGAAAATTGATGGTTGAAGGCTACGTCAATAATATCTGCTGCACTGCACCTATCGAGAGAATATGGGCACAGGGATATCACCTGTCGTTTGCCGATATTGCCAGCCACTTTTTTCTCAGGATCCACAAAATCTTCCCGGTCCTCTTTTTTCAACCAGGAACTGGCCCCTGCCACCCTGAGCCCCTCATAGCCACTTGAAAGGACCTGACCTAACTTTTTTCCCCACCCGTTTATGACCTTCTCTGAATCGAAAACACCCTCATTTACATATCCTTGAGTATAGGGAATAATTTCTATTTGCCCTTTCTCCAGATAAACATCAATATCGGGAACGGCCTTTCTCAGGGCTTCTTTTGCCTCCTCTACTTCCAGAGTTTGTGATGTGACCCAGAAACAAAATTCGTTATTTTCCAGCCCTGTTTTGAAATAGGGGATAAGTATGTCCGTCAAATCTTCTTTTGTCTGGTAGAATTGACAGAAGTGGGTTCCCCAGGGCACATTTCCGAGAACCTCAATACCAGACTTTCTTAAATTTCCTCCCATTTCACTCTTCTCCACACACAAAAATTATTTTAAAATTTCTATTTAACCATCTGTTAGCAAGTCTGATAATTCCAAAAGTATAAGAGTAATTATATAATAAGGAATGATATTACGGAGACTTTTTTCACTGAGACTCTTTCATTAGTCTTCTGGCTTCAGATATTCTCTTGAAATCACTCAAAAATTTGTATAAGTAATAATTTTAATCGGTAATATATCTTTAATTTCATAAAGATATTTGGGTATTACTGAAAAATGTTACTGCTAAAGGGTTTATGAATCCTCTGGTTGCCTATTCGGTAATCTCACGAAGGACTTTTGGAGTTACGTTTCCAACCCCCGGTTTTGCTCCTGACTCTGGTATGCTGCAATTTCCGGATATTTTTAAGCAGCCCAAGCCTTGTCCCGTCCAGAAGATACACTTCAGAATTTTCAAGCTCGATCCCCCCTGAAGAAAAAACAGGACCCAGAAGGTCTTCCTGTGTTGACTCGTTAAAGGGCACGCCTCCGCAGAGCTCATTAAAAGCAGACATGATAAAGACCTCAGGGTCTGCCCAATTTCTCCCGTTTTCAAAATCAAGATTTCCAAAGCGAGCTTTCAGGGTTTCAACGCTGAATCTGGTCCTGATCCAGGCAGGTTCAACTATAGAATACCCGAAGGTATCGGTAAAACGGACTGTGGGGTGGTTATGGGCAGTAATTACGTGGGATGCAGCCAGCAGTTCAGGGGCAGGCCAGGTATGCCCGTGGAAATACCCTGTTCCGTCAATAACCTCACCGCGTACCGAATGAACCTTGATGTCCTTTTGTCCGCTAAAAAGAAACTCAATTCCCCCGTCATGGTTTCCCGGAAAAATATCCACATGCGCATATTCTGCAAGCTTTTCAAGAAAGTGTGGGATCTCGTCCTTCTCCTGCCAGGAGATCTGAGGGACATTATGTTTCACATCCCCGAGGAGCACTATACGGTCAGGAGAACATGTTTGTATATATCCCAGAACCCGGTCCAGCCGGTCTTTCATACGGCTCGGCAAATTGATCCCACTCCTGTAAAGGTCCCACTCAATCCCAAGGTGGATATCGGCAATTACCAGTGCAGTTTCCGTGTTCCTGACGATGAGGGCGGGTTCTTCAAGGATTGGGATGATTTCAGGGAGCATACAGGATCAACAAATAGATAGTTTTTAGAATGGAATAGAATGTGAGGATAAAAGGTCGCAGGAGATACGTTCTCAGGCAGTTTTGGAGTTCAAGTACTCAGAATATGCACCTCCTAATATATAAATAAAATAGAGGTTATAAAATCAAAGAGGGGACTG
>JBFHIK010000208.1:0-5119 GCA_041596555.1 Methanosarcina sp. | reverse complement strand
AGCTAGAAAAAACTATACAGAATCTCAAGTTAAAAAATTTCTTTCAGATAAAGGTATAGAAGTAAAGGCATAACACTTATCACACATACCAGTAACATTCTGAAAAATCCTATCCTATAATCTAAAAAAAGGGAGATTCCTCATGAAGATGAACCCACGCTGTACCTACTGCATGCTTTCGAGAGTGCATTTTGAATCCAGGCTTTCAACTGATGATGAAGATCTGATCTGTAAGACGATTCATGAATGCCTTGGCGTCATGAATAAATACTATAACCCTGAGGCGGTATCAGCATCCGTAGCTACTAAAATTCACAGGAAGTGCTATGAAGTCCTGGAAGACAATGATCCATATGCAGTCACAAAAAAACTCATCAGCCAGGCTGCATTAAAAGTCCTTCCCGCAGCAAAAGAAAAAATTTACGAAAACTCTCCTGATGACAGAGAACTCTTCAAGCGGGCAGTGCTTGCGTCGGTTATCGCCAATTATTTTGATTTTGGTATTATGGGGTTTGATGCCAGCGAAGATAAATTTGAAGAAGCTTTTCTAAAACTTTTCGAACATGGGCTTGATGTTGATGATACCCCGAAGATGCTGGGGCTCCTTAAGGATGTCATCTATATTGCCGACAACTGCGGAGAGATCCTTTTTGATATGATTGTTTTCGACGTGATCAAAAAACTCGGTGGAAATATCACACTCGTAGTCCGTGGAGGCCCCATTCTTACAGATGTTACATTAAAAGAGGTAGAAGAGTTTGAAATCGGCAAAAAGGTTGACAGGGTAATGACCACAGGTTCAAACGCTGTAGGAATCCTTATCGAAGAAGCCCCTGCCGAACTTCTCGATGCGATGAAAGACGCAACCCTTATTATCAGCAAGGGCATGGCAAACTATGAGACCCTCTCCGAACACAACTTCGGACCGATTGCCTATATGCTCCTTACAAAATGTGAATGTGTGGCTGACGACCTCGGGCTTGAACAGGGCCTGTCGGTTGCAAAACTGATGAACTTCCCCTGAAGATCGCGCCTGCAGGATCTTTTGTCCTGATATTCGTGGCATCTTTATCAAGAGTTTTTGGTTGCCGGATCTTTTTCGACAACTTTTTATTGAGCAGGGTCACAAATTAAATATAGTTAATGAAAAATACTTTAAGGTCAGTGCGGTATTTTATAATATCTGACAGTTTTAAGATACAAGCTAAAAGGGTATTTATTGATTTATAGCCATCTAAACAGTATAAGGAGAGATACAATATGTGTGAAATCAGTATAATTATGCTTCGTGGAGAAAACCGCGAGAAGGTTATGGAGTCTGTAGCAAAGATTCTGGTTGAAGGAACCTCAATCCAGCTTACCGGAATTCTCGGAGATAGAATGACGGTTGAAGGCTCAATCAAGGAAATCAATTTCTCACGCGGGGAAGCCCTTATTATATCAAAATGATTTTTTTACTTTTTTACATTACTTCTTCCTGATTTTTACCTGCTTATTAACATTTTTTTTAGCAGGAGTTAGATAAACCTGTTTTAGTGGTACAGATAGGTTTGATAAGAAGCTTTGCTAATTTACTGAAAAAACGGCGAACTTCTAACCTTTTGAAAAACCATCTTGAAGCTCCGAAAGCACTGAATATATCTCCCGGTTTCTTTAATTTGTAATAGCTACCCGGGAAAAGCATTTATTTATTCTGATCTATTATCTATCGCAATGTTAGTTCTCAATGTTATCTCAGATACAAAGCTCATGTCAACTGAGATATAATAATCAACAATCAACAATCAGGCGTAAATTTAAAGCACTCAAAATATTTATCACTTTAAATCAGTATCTTAGATCGAATATCGGGTATTTTTTAGCGTCTCTTAATTTCAGACATACATTATAAATCCATGAAACACTTTAAATTTATGCAGATACTTTAGATTAATGTTATTCACGGCCTGAAAATTACAAATTCAAAAAAAACAATTTTCAGCTGCTCAGGCTATTAATTAAACCATAATTTACTATAATTTAGTCTAATTTATTATTAATTAAACTAATTTACCTAATTTAACCTAATTTACCTTAATTCAGACTGTATTCTGATAGGGTATTACAGAATAAACAGGACAGGATAATAAATGGCTAAAGCAAAGATTGCAGTAAACGGTTACGGAACAATTGGAAAAAGAGTTGCAGACGCCGTAATGGCTCAGGACGACATGGAAATCATAGGCATTTCCAAGACAAAACCTAACTATGAGGCTGCAGTAGCCCACCAGCTCGGGTATGACATCTATGCCCCTGCCGCCAACCTGGGAGCTTTTGAAAAGGCAGGAATGCCTGCTGCCGGGAGCATTGAGGAAATGGTGGAGAAAGCCGATCTGGTTGTGGACTGTACTCCAGGGGGAGTCGGGGAAGGAAATAAAGCCCTGTATGAAAAAGCCGGGGTCAAGGCTATCTGGCAGGGTGGAGAGGAACACGAACTTGCAGGTTTCTCCTTTAACGCTGTCTCAAACTACGAAGGGGCTCTCGGGCTTGACTTCGTAAGGGTAGTTTCCTGCAACACTACAGGGCTCTGCAGGGTCATCTATCCCATAGACAAAGCGTTTGGGGTAAAGAAAGTAAGAGTAACCCTTGCCCGGAGGGCAGCTGATCCCAACGACATAAAGAAGGGGCCGATAAATGCAATCGTGCCGGACCCGATTAAACTTCCTTCCCACCACGGGCCTGATGTGAAGACCGTTATTCCCCACATCAATATCACCTCTGCAGCCATGAAAATCCCTACGACCCTGATGCACCTGCACACTGTAAACATGGAGCTCCAGAAAGAGTGCACTGCTGAAGACATCAGGAAAGTGCTCGGTTCCCAGTCAAGGATCCATTTCGTAAGGCAGGGTATATCTTCCACAGCTGAAATCATGGAAGTTGCCAGGGACATAAAGCGCCCAAGAAATGATATGTGGGAAAACTGCGTCTGGCAGGACTCCATCACCATGCACGAAGGAGAACTTTACTTCTTCCAGGCAATCCACCAGGAGTCTATTACAATTCCTGAAAACATAGACGCTATCCGCGCAATGATGGAACTTGAAAGTGACGGTGCAAAATCAATCCTGAAAACAAACAAAGCCATTGGGCTCTGAGCCTTTCGAGGGCTCTTGATTCCCGGGACTCGGGGTTGACGTTGCTGACGGGCTTCCTGAGTCCTTCTTTTTAGAACTCTCAGTTCCCGGCACCCAAAATACTGGTCTGTGTACATGGAAAACTGAGAGAAGAAGGATCCGACCTTTGATGAATTCAAATTCAAATTTTTTGAAATTGTGCAGGGAGGCGTATAGGGCTGCATACGATGCAACCTCTGACCTTGTGGGCACTGATTCGGCAAGCAGCTTCGTATGCATGGGAGCTGACGGAACGCCGACTACCAGTATAGACCTTGCAGCAGAGGATGCCATTGTCGAGGTGTTTAAAGCTGACGGCAGGTCCATGAGGATCCTCAGTGAAGAACTTGGTGAACTTGTTATCGGGAATTCTCCTGAATTTTCTGTTGTGCTTGACCCCCTTGACGGAACATATAATGCTTCTGCAGGAATTCCTTTCTACAGCGTTTCAATAGCTTTTGCCTCTCACGACCTCTCAGACATAAGGTTCGGGTATGTAAGCAACCTTGCGCTTAAGGAAGAGTATTATGCAGAAGCTGGAAAAGGAGCATATCTTAATGGAAATAAAATTAAACCCTCTATGAATTCAGACCTGAAGAGCCTCTGTGTCAGTGTATACGGCTACAGGCAAAACGTGGAAAGGACTCGAAAGATCTACAGCAATGTCCGTCGCGTGAGGTTGTTCGGAAGCGTGGCTCTTGAACTGTGTTATGTAGCCTCAAGCAGGCTTGATGCCTTTGTGGATGTCCGGAAATCTCTGCGTGTAACAGATGTGGCAGCAGGTCAGCTTATTCTTGAAGAAGCAGGGGGGCTTATTACGGACGGATACGGTAAGAATCTAAGGCTTCCTGATAATGTTACCGCCAGAGTGGAGATGGTTGCGTCCAACGGACTCGTACATAAAAAAATTTTAAGCTTACTCTCAGGGGGATAATTTGGCAATTAAAAAAATAGGGCTCGCATCGCGCTGCGATAGGCCTGAAGTACTTGAGATGGTAAGGACTATTCTCGCAAACTTCCGGTCGAAAGTGCAGATCTATGTTTCCACTGCCACAGCTGATGTCCTGGGCATTGAAGGGACTCCTGTTGAAAGAATGAGGGACGAGGGAGTCGAACTCATCATAAGTGTGGGGGGCGATGGGACAGTCCTGCGGAACATTGCCAAAATGAAAGACCCTCTCCCTATACTGGGAATTAATATGGGCACTCTAGGTTTCCTTGTAGATGTGGAGCCTGAAGATGCGATTGAGGCTATAGAGGAGGTCCTCTACGGTTTTTCGTATATTGAAAAAATGCGGGTAGACGTCTTCCTTAATGGGGAAATGCTCGAAACAGCCACTAACGAGGTCGCTGTAATGTCTGCAAAACCTGCAAAGATTATCCAGTTTGAAGTCTACATCAATGACTGCCGTCTTGATGAAATTCGCGCGGATGGTGTGGTTTTTGCAACCCCCACAGGCTCAACTGCCTATGCAATGAGCGCCGGGGGCCCTATCGTAAACCCGAGGGTGAATGCAATCGTGGTGGTTCCTGTTGCTCCTTTCAAGCTATCTTCGAGGCCCTGGGTTGTCCCTTCGGACAGCGAGATTACAGTAAAATTGTCAGACCATAAAAAAGAGGCTGTAATTGCAATTGACGGACAGAAGTCTTACAGGATCAGGCCTGATGATGTTGTCAAACTGAAGAAATCGAAATACCCTGCGCGTTTCGTAAGGATTTCCGATACCTGCTTTTACGAGAGGGTTCAGAGGAAGCTTTCCTGAAAAAACCTTCTTTCAGGTTTGATTTCTCATTAGTTTTAATTTTTCTTATGGACCCATGTTTTTTTGAATATTTTTCCTTTAAGCCTCTTTTACTCCTGATATTCCCTGAAATTTATTCCCTGAAATTTATTCCCTGAAATTTATTCCCTGAAATTTATTCCCTGAAATTTATTCCCTGAAATTTATTCCCTGAAATTTATT
>JBFHIK010000207.1:0-5157 GCA_041596555.1 Methanosarcina sp. | reverse complement strand
GCTGAAGAACTTTTACCAGAAGATGAGATCCCAAATGTGAATGAAAGTGATGACGCCAACTTATCAGGTAATGAAGAAGAGACTGCTGTTAATGAGACAACCAATCAGATGCCTGGCTTTACTTCAATAATGGTCATTTTAGGGCTTTTATTGCTTTTGATCGTCAAGCGTTCATAACTGCTTATTTCAGCCCAATACTCTACAATTTACTACAGGGGTGGGGGAAAAGAAATCAGGGGTCAGGAAATGAGGAAAGGGATTAAGATGATAAGATCGGAAGCGGTTAAATCTTCGAATCTGTTGTTGTTCGTTTTTTCTGTCGCTTTTCGTTTTCAATTTCTTTCGTTTTCATCTTTTTCATTTATTTTTGGAAAAGGCCGGCTTCCTTCGTCAGCCGGTGAGAGCCTGGAGACTAAGAATCAATATATACAAACCTTCTCAGGGTTCTATTTTGAGTCCTAAAACGGCTATCTCATTACTTTCTTCTAAACGCAACTTTCTCCCCGCAGCATTTGTGCAGCTTTTTTGTTCCCCCTGCCTCGCTGACCACTGTAAGCATTGTTAAGGGTTCAATAATTCGGGTTCCCATTACTGCTGTAATTCCTCGTTTGAAGAAGGTTTCCGGATAGAGGGGGGCACTGGGGCCAAGCAGGACAACTTCTCTTGCTTCTCCTTTTTGGGCCAGAAGGCCGTCAAAGGTCCTGTTGGCGAGAGTACTTGCACTGAGGATTATCACATCCGATTCAGGGAAGATCTCTCTGGCTTTTTCCGAAGGGAGGGTCCTGGTTTCTGGAGCTTCTATTTCACGCTTTTCGAGGACTGTGAGTTTGTCGGTTATTTTCAGGATTTTCGGGACTAGAGGGGCGAAATAGCCAATCATTGCAACCCTATCCCCGGGCTTTATAAGGTCCAGAATGTCCGAGCAGGAACTCTGGAAGTTTTCGGGTTCCAGGTCATGGAGCATATGGGCAAGTGCATTTACGGTTGCCACTCCTACTGCTGCTTCGAGGGGGTTTTCTGACAGGGCAAGTTCAAGCACTTTATCCGCAGTTTTACCTTTCAGAGAGCCCGCAAAACCGAAGGCAGGGCAACCCGAAAAATCATAAATTGGGGTGCAGGCAACCCCTCCGTAGTTTTCGGAAAGCAGGACTCCGGTATAGGCGAGCCCTATCCTTACATCCTTTACTTCAATTTCTTCAAGGGCTGGGCCCAGGTCGTTTTTGAGTGCAGCCACAAGAGCTGGCAGGATTCCGTTTTCTTTCCCTATTTCTTTCCCTATTTCTTCCCCTGCCCTTTTCCTTCTTTCAATTCCTGTCATTCCTCTCTCCTTTTTCTTCCTTTTTCTTATTTTTCCGGGTAGCTTACCCTTCCAAGCTATTCTGTTTCCAGCATGCTGCTATCTGCTTATCTTTTTCTTATATTCTGTTGATCTTCGTTGTAAAGTCAAGGGGTTTTGCGTAATATGGAGCGCTTATAACGATAATGTCAACGAAGGGGGCATATTCGGGGATCTTATTTGCTTCGATTCCTCCAACTGCAAGTTCGAGTTTGGAATTAAGCTTCTTCAGTTCGGGCCCGAGTTCTCGCAGTTCTTCAGGGGAAAGGTGGTCAAGGAGCATTATATCTGCCATTTCGGCATATTTGAATGCTTCTTCTCTTGACCTGGGTTCGATTTCTATTTTCTTCATAGCCCTGAGTTTTCCCAGTTCTCCGACAACTTCCAGGTGGTTCTGGTTGAACTGGATGGAGTCACTGAGGGAGTTCCTGTGGATGTCTCCTCCGCCTGCCCGGACGGCTTTCATCTCAAATATCCGGGACCCTGGATGGGTTTTTCGGCTTGTTGCAATAATAAGGTCCGGGTTTGCCTTTCGGCCTGAACTTACCATAGAAGCCGTTTTCGTGGCAATCGCGCACGTGAGGGTAAGGAAGGTCTGGGAGACTCTCCAGAACCTGAACAGGAGTTTAAGGTCTCCTTCTGCTTCGAAAATTGCATCTCCGGGCTTGAAAGTTTCTCCATCTCCGAGGTAATTCGGGGTTTTCAGGCCTTTTCTTTCGTAATACTCTGCCAGTTCCCCGGCGCAGGCACATGTCCCGTTTTCTCTTGAAACAATCCTCATTTTTCCCCTGCCTTCAAGCCTGAGTAGTTCTGCACTTTCATCCTGGTAGGGGCAGTCTTCGTAAAAGTAAAGGTCAAAAAGGTCTATCATGCTTTGCCTCAAAAATTCTTATTTTTATGTTGCTATTTGTTTTCCTGACGTTTTTTCCTGACATTTTTCCTGACGTTTTTTCCTGACATTTTTCCTGACGTTTTTCCTGACGTTTTTCCTGACGTTTTTCTTGCTGCTAGTTTTTTCATATCAATTTTTTTGTTCCCGATCAATGTTACTTCTGAATGCTTTTAGTTTATCCCTGACGTGTTTACCTTATTATCCTGGCATTTGAAGCTTTAAACACGGCATAGATTTCCTTACCCGGTTCGAGACCCAGCATTTCACATGAAGTCGGCGTAATCACTGCTTTTATTTCTGCACTCCCCATCTTTACCTCGACCACGACCAGGTGTTCTTTTTTGAAAATTCCTGAAACTTTTCCCTTCAAAATGTTCCGGGCCGAACTTTCCACAGTCTCTCTGGCAAGAATGACTTCTTCCGGGCGGATGGAGACCGTGACCTCTTCTCCGGGCTCGGCGGGGTCTGCAGAATAGATTTCCAGGCCTTTGGCTTCAACAACTGCGAGTTTTCCTTCGAGAGCCTTTACCTTTCCTTTCAGCACATTGGTGCCCAGAAACTCGGCCACGAAATCCGGAGAAGGCCGCTTGAAGACAGATTCCGGGTCTCCTGCCTGCATAACTTCCCCTTTTCTTATTACAACCACCCGGTTTGCCAGGGCCCAGACATCTTCAAAATCATGGGTCACGTGCAGGACAGTGGTACTGTAATCCGCAATTGCCTTTTTCAGCATCTCCCTTAACTTTTCCCGTGTTCTTGTATCAAGGGCGCTGAAGGGCTCGTCCAGAAGGAGCAGTTTTGGTCTTGCAACCAGGCTTCTTGCAAGGGCTGCCCTTTGCTTTTCTCCTCCGCTAAGGGTAGTTGGTTTTCTATGCAGGAGTTCGCTTATCCCGAGGACTTCAGCAACCTGCTTTACTTCGGTTTCTATCTGTTTTTTGTCCCTTACCTTTTTCCTGAGCGCATATGCTATGTTTTCGAAAACGTTCATGTGAGGAAAAAGCATGTGGTCCTGGTACACTATGCTGATATGCCTCATGTCGGGAGGAAGGTCGGTAATATCTTTTCCTTCCAGGATAATCCGGCCTTTTTCGAGCCCGTAAAACCCTATTACGGTTTCAAGGATCAGGGACTTTCCGCTGCCTGAGGGGCCTATCAGCGCCAGGTAATCTCCTTTTTCGGCTTTGAGTCCTATCCCGCTGAGTTCGAAACCTCCAACGTCAAGGCAAAGGTCGCTGATCTCAAGGAAACTCACATCCTGCCTCCTTCGAACCTCTCGAAACTAAGGATTGCAAGAAAAGCAATTCCCATCAATAAAATCCCGCTTGTGATAGCCATTTCCAGGTTCCCGTAGGAAATGTTCAGGTAAAGGGTCACAGGCAGGACTTCGGTATGCATGTAAGAGCCTCCCGCAAGCACCAGGACTGCCCCAAAAGCTCCTATGCACCGGGCAAAGGTAATAACGCTCGAAGCAAAGAGGCCGCTCCTGGCCATCGGGAGGGTAACATGCCTGAAAGTTTCGAATTCCCCATATCCGAAACTCCTTGAGACCTGTTCGTACCGCGGGTTGATGTCTTCAAAGGTGGAGTAGATAACCCTTACAGCATAAGGAAAAGCGACAAAAAACTGGGCGACCACTATTCCGAGCTTGCTAAAGATCACCTTTATTCCTGCCATCTCAAGGTAAGGTCCGAGAAACCCGTGCCCGAAAAGAAGCAGAAGGGCAAGGCCCATGACCAGTTCAGGAAATGCCATAGGAAGCCCGAGTACCGCTTTTACAATACTTTTTCCCGGAAAAGAATAACGGGAAAGGGCATAGGCTGTTGGGATCGAACAGCACATGACAGAAAGTGTCGAAGCTGATGAGGTAAGCATGGAAAGTTTCATGGAATAGGCCATCTCTTCCGAAAGCAGGGCTGAGATGATTTCCGAGGGTTTAAGGACGAAGAGCAGAACCCCTATGGATGAAAAAAGCAAAAAAGTAAAGAAGAAGGCAATGCCTACGGTGAGGTTCCTGAACCAGGAGTTGTTCATTCCCGGGGATCTTAAGAATTGCATGGCTCAAAGCCCCATTTTTCCCAGGTCTTTTCTGCCTCTTCTCCAGCAATGTAAGTGTTGAAAGCCTCTGCCAGTTCCGGGTCTTCGGTGTATACGGAAACTGCTGTGGGTATGGTTTTTATTTTATTCTGTTCTTCAGGAATCTGGATTATTTCGAGTTTTCCGCTAGCTTCACCCCAGTTTGCCATGTCTTCCCAGATAATTGCCGCATCTGCTTCTTCGGATACAACGTAGATAAGAAGCTGGTTTACGGTAGCAGTCCTGACAATTGTGTTATTCTCGACTTCAGGAAGGATGCCTGCCTTTTCACAGATTGTTTCCGAGACTTTGCCTATTGCAGGCCCTTTGGGGTCTCCGAGCGCCAGTTTTACTCCGGGGTTTGCAAGGTCTTCAAGCCCGCTTATGTTTGCCGGGTTTTTCTCAGGAACTGCAATTACCGGAATATGCAGGGTCAGGTTTGTCACGCTGTCATTGAAAACATAATTCCTGTCCATAGCCTGTTTGGTGTAGTAATAATCTCCGGGAATAAAAATATCACACTCTTTTGAGGTCAGGATTCCGAAGATTTCGGCACTTCCTCCGTAGCGCACCTCAACATCTGCCCCGGTCTCGTTTTCAAAATTCCCGATCAACTCAGTCATGGGCTTTATCAGCCCGGCTCCGGAACAAACCGTGATCTGCCTTCCCTCAAACTCTTTTCCCTGGTTTTCCAAAACAGGTGTAGATGCTCCTTTTTCAGCACACCCGGTACCAGCCAGGGTCATTGCCAGTAACATAATAATTATGAATGCGCAGACTTTTTTCATTCAAAAACCTCTTCAGATTGAAGTTCAATGATATGTCTGAACATACATAACGGTTAATAAAGTTTTTT